>CAIWNO010000150.1 GCA_903914045.1 uncultured bacterium
CACGCTCATTCGCACGCTGCTTGGAGAAATTCCATTTGATGTGGGAACAGTTCGCCAAAGTCCAAAGTTGCATTCGGGTTGGTTCAAGCAAACGCATGAGCATTTGGATTACACGCTGAATGTCTGGCAATATTTGCAGCGCACCGTTCCGTCGCGCCCCGGTCTTGGAAAGTTGAACGAGCAAGAGTCGCGCGATTTGGCCGGCGCGTTTTTATTCTCTGGCTATGAGCAGGAAAAATTGTTGGGTGAAATTTCTGGCGGCGAGCGCGCGCGCGCGGTGCTTGCCGGTCTTGTCGCTGGCGGTCACAACTTGCTGGTGCTAGACGAACCAACCAACCATCTTGATATTCCAAGCGCCGAGCGTTTGGAGGACGCGCTTTCACTTGATCCCGATGATGGCGGCTACGACGGCTCGCTTCTGCTAGTAAGCCATGACCGCGCGTTGCTTGCGGCCACGTGCGATCGCTTGATTATTCTTGATGGCTTTGGAAACGCCACCGTGTTTGATGGCAACTACGACGAATGGGTGCTCAAACAAGCCGCGATCGCCAAAGCGGCGGCGGCTTTGCCGCAAAAGCCTGCGCCCGCGGCGGCGAAGCCAAGCCAAACCAATAAGCAAAACACTTCTAGCAATGGCGCGGCCGTGAATGGCGCTGCTGGCACCACATCAAAATCGCAATCAAATAACAAGGGCAAACCCGCGCGCGATCCATTCGCGGCGTTGTCGCTTGAGGAACTTGAAACGCAAACCGCGAAGTTGGCGGCGGACCTGGAGAAACTGGACAACACAATCTCCAAGCCGGAATCTGCGCGTGACCACAAAAAATTGGCCGCGCTGCTGGCCGACCGCGAAAAATTAGTCACGCGGCATCAAGCCTGCGAGCATTCGTGGCTTGCGCGCGCGCAGTGAGCACGCGTTGCTGGTGAATGACACACGTGGCACAATTTTTGCGTGCGTAATTTCTGAAGATGTCGCACCATGCCACAACGCGTTTCTGAATGCCAAAAAAAAGTCCGCCTCGAAGTTTCCTCCAAGGCGGGCCTGCGGTGGTTGCTTGTGTGTGCGTGAGAGCCGAAATTTATTTCACCGCCATCATCATCGTGCCAGTTTCCATGGCATCCGCTTCCGCCATTTCAATGACGGCTTCATCGCGCGCCGCCGCCGCGATGGTCTCATCGTCCGCCTCCAACATTGAATCCTGAATATCAAACTGCGCGTTCGCGCCAACCACCGTGGCCGCGCCGGTGGAACTGTTTCGCTCAAATGTGCTGGCGCGAATTTTTGCATTGGCGTCCAGCACGTACATGGCCGCGCCAGAATCATGCGAGAAATTGCCTTGCATGACACAGGCGTTCAAATTCACATTGGCGCGGTCGCTGTACAAACCACCGCCCCACGCGCCGCTCTTAAGGCGATTATTTGTCAATGAAACATTGAACATTTGCATGGAGCCACCAAGGGCGTACACGCCGCCGCCACATGTTCCCGTGGCGTTGCCGTCTACTTTGCAATCATTCATGCGCACATCGGATTGCCAAGACCACAGACCGCCGCCCTGCACCGCTGATTTGTTCAGCGCGATCGCGCAGTGATCAAATTGCGCTTTGGAATTGCTGGTAGACACGCCACCAATGTTGTTGGTGAATGTGCAATTCATAATGTTTGCGTTGCTGCCCTGCATGGCCAAGCCGCGACCATTTTCACCACGGCCATTTTGAATGCAAAATCCATCCATCATGAATTTTGAATTCTCAATGAACGCAATCGGACCGTCGCGACCATCTCCAAGAATGCTGGTGCTTGTCGCGCCGCCAACGGATTGAAGAGAAATGTTTTTGCCATGAACGCGAATGTTCTCACGGTACTGACCAGGCGCAACAAAAATCATGGCGCCGTCAGATGCTTGATTGATAGCGCCTTGAATGGTTGAAACCTGTTCAGGCACCAAAATCACGCCGGCGTTATTGTGATTTCCTTCGATCGTCGTGGACGTATCGCCGACCAAACGAGATGTATCCGCATTCAATGAACTAACAAATGAGCCGCGCCACAGCGCCACCAATGAAGCTGCGACCACCAAGGTCAAACTTAAACCCCCAAGAATTTCCTTCTGGTTGTTTTGCGTGTGCGTCATTTGATTTGTTTGATTCGTGTTGTTCATGACCAGCGCCTTTCAAAGTTGACTTGATTTTTGCGTGACGAACGTCACGCAACACAACTTCACCACCGACGCGCTGATTTGAATTTGCTTTTCACTCCAACCGCCACAATCCATTTCGTAGTTCAGTTGGGCGCGACCCTCCTCGCGTCCAACCCTTTTCCCCCCACTCGCTCGCGGTTTCCCTCCGCGGCGAGCCTTTGCAACTTGCGGTCGAACTTCAATCAACCGCACTCTCTTTCCGACACTCGCGCTTTCCCAAACGCAAGTCCCTATCCAACTCTCACGGGTTCCCGCCCGTGAGTTCTTTCCAACATTCGCGCTTTCCCAAACGCGATCCCTTTTCCAACCTCGCAGGTTCCTTACGCCAGCGAGGCCGTTCCCAACTTGCCTTTCGGACCACCCCTCCGTGGCCCGTCTTGCACTGGAAACAATGTCGAATTCAATTTTCAAAATGCAAATTCCTTTGTGAAATTTTCCTACATTGCTTGTCTGAAGCCAAAAATCTGCCTCTTTTCACAAATTCGGCCAGATTGCCACATGACTGAAGCCAATTTCTAGAAAAATGTTGCAAAGATGCACACATGCATGGTGGACTTCTTCAACACCTGAAACGGCTGCCGCGCATATTGCGCACAACCATCATTCTGTTGGCATGCGCGTTGATGTTGCCCGCGTGCAAAGAAACTCCATTTCGATTTGATGTGGTGCCCTTGCCTGTTGGCACCAGCAGTTTAATTCGCGCCGGCTATCACGGCGATCATGCCAACTGGGTGTGCATTGACAAGATCCATGATGAATATGTCACGCAGTGGCAAGCCACAGTGCAGCGCGAAATCACGGGCATAGTTTCGTCCATCAGTCAACGCAGCAACGTGCTTGATGCACGCATGCAAGGTTCATGGTTGAAAGACCAGGAATTTATGGAGCAACTGCGCAAACGCCACGGCGCTTTGTTAACGCAACTTTCATTACTTGATGCAAATTTGTTCGCGCAGTGGGGCGATTGCGTTGGCGCGGATAACGCGCCAAAGATACAGGACATGGCAATGGACCGCGCCATTGCGCGCGCAAAAAGTGTCGCCACTCCAGGCGCGCAATCATTTATTGATTTGCGCGAAGTGTTGACCAAGGTCAAGTTCACGCCAGAGCAGCTCGCCTTGTTTGACGAGCATATGAAGACCTACGCCCGCGCCTTGCTTCCCGCGGCCAATGATTTCGCTGCTGCGCATATTCGCAGGCCAATGGATGGAAATGACCAATCTATTTACAAGGCGGCCAGCACAATTACCGCGCTCAATGTTCGCACCATTGAAATGCTGCAAGGCCTTGCGGACCAAGACGCTGTCGATCGCTTCAAGATTGAATTTGTGAATCAAGAGTCGTGGAAGCCAACCGAATGGCAGAAGGCCGCGCCGTTGCTGATTGTTCGCTTGCCAAACTTACAGCAACCGCAACGAGTTGAGATTGCCAAGATTGTGCTGGAGTGGGAGAAAGAGGATCGCGAACTCGCGCTGCGAATTGCAAGCGCAATGTTGCGCGGCAAGGATGATCCGCGCGCTCAATTGTCAAAGGATGCGCGCCAAGAATTGTTAAAGCAACGCAACATGGCCATGGTGAAAATTGCCGGCGATCCATACAAGGACTTGCTCGCGCCGCTTCGCAAACAGTCGGGTCAACAACTTCGCGACAGCATTGCCGCGCTTTTGCCAAGTGAGACGCTGAACGATGTGTTCGCCGTGCTCCCTCCAGAGCCCCCCGATGCCGCGCCAGATGGTTGGCCCATTCGCAAGAGCTCGGAAACTTTCGCGCTGTTTCTGCCGCCTGATTTTCAGTCCTGGGTGGAAAGCCGTCTGCGCCCGTTGCAGCCACATGGCGACACTGAAACTGCGGTGTCCATGATGTTGCTTGCCGACAGTGTTGAAAGTTGGAACACAACTTTTGAAGCCCATGCGGTCAAAATAAAGGTGGCCGAGGACCGCATGAAAGAAGCGTCTTCGCCCGATATGTCCGTGCCAGAGTTGCAGCGGCGGTTGCGCGCGCTTGTGTCTGAAGTCGACTCCGCACGCAACGCGCTCACCAAAATAGAAGACGACACCATTGCCGAACTTGCGGCCGTGCTTGGCTTGGATCCAAGTCATCCCCGCGTTGAACGGTTGCGTATTGAGCGCGCGGTGACTGCGTCGAACATTGATTGGCGAAAAATTCCCATGGGCTCCCTGCTCAAGATTGACCGCGAAGCCACGATTGATGTCCCCACCGCTTTCGCTCAGGCCAAACTTTCGCCAGAGGCAAGCGCTATTACCGACGCCGCCATTATTGACTCCGCGGTTGCGCTGGTTGAAAGTTCAGACCGTCTGCGCACCGCCACCATTGACGCGCTGCGAAGCTTTGTGTTGAACATGAAAAAAATGATGATGGAGTTTAAGTTTGACGAGAAGGACCAAGTGGCCAGCGAGGAGCGCTTGCGTGAAATTCTTACCGCGGCCACCAAAAGCGTGCAGCCAACTGTCCGCGCGCGCGTTGCTGTACAACAAGAACTTTTACAAGACACGTGCCTGGCACTTTCAAGCGACGACGCGCGGGAATTGAAGCAAGCCTATTGGCGCTTTGCCTATCCGGAAATTTTCTACGACCGTCATCCCGCCGACGACATGTTTGATCAAATGATGGGGGAATTGAGGCAGAATGAAAGCCGCCAGAATGCTGACAAGTTGCTGGCCTTGCGCCAAAGCGCGCAAGATGAATTGCTGAACAGAATTATTGACGCGCGCAAATTGTGGGCTAATGATGACTTCACCATTTCCAAAAATAATTTCGACCAACTGCAACGGCGCGCGCCATCGCTGGCCATTTTGCTGGATGTGCGCGAGGAAATCAATGTGCGCGCCTTGCGTGAAATGGCGTTGATGGCGGGCGAAGATTCAAGCGCGTGGAGCAAGTTGACCAAGTGGGTTGAAACGCCTTGGATTTATTCAGGGAATTAGCCGCGCGGCCCACATGCGAGGCGCATCAATGTGAATCATTTTCCCGTGAGGCAATTTGTGTTGCACATTCAAATTTAAAATTCAGGTCTTCCACTTTTTTGTTGGCGCTGGCGCTGGCGTTGGCGCTTCATCATCCACCTTCTTGCCAATCATTAAATAGTTAAATCCGCGCAAGTAAAAATTTCCGTCCTCGGCTCCCTTGCGGAACGCGCCGCTTTCCAACTTTGAATTTTTGCGCGCCACGCAAATAATGTCCACGGGCTGAAACAACTCGCGCATCATGGCGAACAATTCAAACCCAATCGGCATGAACACACCCGCGCCCTTGCCCGCCTCGCCACGACGCTTGCGCCACGAATCGCTGACATAAATCGCCATATAGCGGCGGTTCTTCAAAACGCGGTGCATCTGCTTCAGCACCAAATGCATGGCTTGGTAATAGTCGCGTCCACCATTCTCATCGCCCGCGTCAAGCTTGCCTATGCAGCGCGGGTCCTCGGAGTAATTCACGTGCGTCGAATACGGTGGATCAATAAATGCAAAGTCCACGCTTGAGTCGGCGAGTGGAAGTTTGCGCGCGTCAGCCTGCGCAATGTCCTCACGCGACGGATCCAAATCAAATGCCACGGGCTTGCGCTCCAAGTGCGCGCACACATCAATGGTGGTTCCAGAACCGCACATGGGATCAAGCACGCTGTCGCCCACGCGCGTGTAGCGGGTCAATAACTGCCACAACACCCACGACGGAGTGGCACCCA
>CAIWNO010000151.1 GCA_903914045.1 uncultured bacterium
GCCTTGATAAGTGCCAACAACGCGCCTTGCAATGTTTGCATGGCAGTCTTGCATTCTTCAAGCAAGGGTTCGGAGGTTGGTAGTGCACGGCGCGGCATAACGGAATCTTTACAGAAATTGAATCTTCATGCGTGGAAAATTCTCAACTTGTAAAAATATTATTTTTAAAATAGCGAAATAACGTGAATAAGCATATTTGAATAGCGAGAGCCTGATCAAATTCAGGTTTGTATTCAGTTTCGATCCGTAATTATAATTTAGGTAATTGCGGCTTCATGTTGGCAATTTTGTTGAGACCTTTGACCAGCAGAAACACCGCCCACGCCACAATGAAAAACTCAATGCACATGTTCAAGAAGGCGCCAATTTTAATGGCCACTTCCGGCGCCGCGGCGATGTTGGCCGCGGGATCCGCCACGACGGCTTTCTTCAGCACCACTTGAAAGCGCGACAAGTCAACGCCGCCAATGAGCATTCCCAAAATGGGATTGATCATGTCTTGCACGATGGAGTTCACGATTTTTCCAAACGCCGCGCCAATGATGACGCCGACGGCCAAGTCCATGGCATTGCCTTTGACCGCGAACGCTTTGAATTCTTCGATAATTTTCATGTGAGTTCCTTTATGAATTGAAGTGTGAAATGAGTTTGCGAATCAGGCGTAAAAAAATAATTGTATGAACCATGTAAGAGATATATTTTCCGAGGGTGCGCATAAAAAACTTGACCCGAAATTAAAATTCCAGTTTCAGACCGGCGTATCCACGGAAATCATTTCCAGTTCCGTTGTCGGAGGGTTGGCTTTGATAATCATCACGCAAACCAGTCACCAGACTTAAGCCACTGAATATGTCGAGTTTCATGCTCCATTCCAGGCGTGTCTGCACGAAATAGTTTTCAATATTGGCGAGGTCGGGAGAAATGTAGGTGGAGAAGTTTAATTTTTGTCGCTCGCTAATTTGCCACGCCAGCGCAATTTCCGCGTAGCCGTTGGGTTGAGTGGTGTCGGAGCTTCCAAATTCATGCGTGGCACCCAATCCAACTTTGCCAGTGAGCGAGAAGCCTTTGGGGTCCTCATAAAATCGGTAACCAATTCCACCCCATCCTTGAATTCGGTTTTCCCAGCCTTGATTCACGTCATATTGATATTGGGTCTTGCCGAACCACAGCCACTTTGTTGGATTGAGAAACCGGTCATAGGTCACATTGGTAAGCAAGTTGTTGTCGGTCACATCGCCGAAACCGGAGGCGCCAGAATTGGCAAGTGTTCTGAGGTAATACTCCGCGTAGGCCTTTAATTTGTCGTCGATGGTTTCACGCGTTGCCTGCGCGGCGGCGCGAAGGTCAAGCTGTGTGTTGTCGGCGGAGACAAATGTTGCGTTGAGTTCGACTTGGCCTTTCCACTTGGGGGCGTTTGGATCTTCGGCGGGCGGAGCGGTCTGCAATATTCCAAGTACGTCGAGCGGCTTGGCGGGTTGAGCCGCGTCGGCGGCGGGCGCAGGCGGCGTGGCTGGCGCGGGCGCCGTTGCAGGAGGAGGTGGTGCCGCCGCAACTGCGGCATCGGCGGCGGGAGCAGACGTTTTTGCGGCGGTCGCGTCGGTGGTCGCGGGCACGACTGGCGCTGGACCCATTTTTAAAATGGACTCGCGTTTAATTTTCAAGTCCCCCAAATTTGGATGCTTGATTTCAACCACGCCGTTGGCGTCGCTGATAAGCGTGCCGCGAATGACGTCGCCAGATTGCAGCGTAATGACAACTTCATCGGCCTTGGTTGGGTTTGAAAATACTGCGGAAAGCATTATGAAACAAACCAAAGTGTGAAAGAAGTTGCGCATGTGTGCCCTTTGTGCAAGTGGTGAATGTGAATGAGTCAACGGATGTGTGCAAGTGCCATGTGTCCCGAAGTGTGTCTATGTGCAGTGCGATGGGATTCTTTAAAGAAGATAGCGACACTTTATAAATCCGTGTTGCACGGATTAGTATCGATTACATTTTTTTCTGTCGGCTCGATCAATGTGTGTGAACGTGAGGCCGAATGAAATTAAAATTCCAATTTCAGGCCCGCGTATCCGCGAAAATCGTTGCCATTGGAATTGCTGGCAGGTTGACTTTGATAATCATTTCGCAGTCCTGTGATCAAGCTCAATCCGCTGAAAATATCCAGTTTCATGCTCCACTCAAATCGTGTTTGCACAAAATAATTTTCAAAATTGGAGAGGTCGGGGGCGATATAAGTAGACAGCGATAATTTTTGACGCTCGCTTATTTGCCACCCTAGGGCAAGTTCCGCATAGCCACTTGGTTGCGTGGTGTCGACGCCGCCGAATTCATGTGTGGCGCCCACTCCAAGTTTTCCTGTGAGCAATAAAAAATTTGGGTCGTCAAAAAAGCGATATCCCATTCCACCCCAACCTTGAAGCCTATTTTCCCAACCTTGATTCGCGTCATATTGATATTGACCCTTTGCAAACCACAACCATGGAGTTGGATTGAGGAAGCGGTCGTACGTGATATTGGTGAGCAAGTTGTTGTCGGTGACATTGCCAATACCTGAGCCACTTGATGAGAGCGTTCGCAAGTAGTACTCGGCGTAGGCCTTGAGTCGGTCGTTGTCTGTTTCCCGCACGGCTTGCGCCGCGGTTCGTAAATCCAATTGCGTATTGTCGGCGGAGACAAATGTGGCGTTCAATTCAAC
>CAIWNO010000152.1 GCA_903914045.1 uncultured bacterium
AACGGCGGCAGCGCGACCTTCAGGAAATGGTTGCTGCTCATCGTTAATAAAGCGGCGCTTCATTGGAAACGCAACTAGCACACCAAGAATGCTGGCCAAAACATTCCACAACAACATCTGGTGCCATTGCATGGGCTTGTTGGTGATGAACATGTACGCCATCAGCGCGGAGATAAGCGGACCAGTCATGTAGCCGGCCGCGGTGGCGATGCTTTGCACCGCGTTGTTCTCCAAAATGGTGAGGTCCTTGGCAACTTGCAAGCGCGACATGGCGCGGAACATGACAAAACTAAGAATGACGCTGGTCACGCCAACGCCTAAAGTCCATCCAGTTTTGGCTCCAATATAAAGATTGGTGGCGCTGAGAATGCCGCCAAGAAAAAACCCAGTGAGCGCGGCGCGCAGCGTGAGTTGCGCCATGTTGCCTCGATACACATTCTCCAGCCACCATCGATCTTTTTGCTCACGCGTCCAAGTGCGAACTTGCTCATCGGAGAGATGTTCTATTGCCATGCCGCAAAGATAACTTGCGATTGGACTTGTCGCAGGCGAGCAATGGTGAATGTATTAAGTGGCGTCTCCATACGACAAGAGCAAGAAGCCCATATCGCCCGTGTCAGTGACACCATCTCTGTTCAAGTCAGATGGGCAATCGAGAATATTTTCGCAGTCACCCCATTCCAACAACATGATTCCAAGATCGTTGTTGCTCACCACGCCATCACCATCGAAATCACCATTGCGCTGTTGCGTGCCGTTGATGGTGAAAGAAACATCGCTTTGATCAGAACCGGTCATGCCCGAACTGTCGCGAGCCAACACTCGAATGCGCGCGTTGGTGCTATACACGTCGGGAACACTCCATGTGTACGCGCCGTCATTTGCCTCGCTGGCAGCCACCGTGGAAAAGTTGGCGCCGTCATCAAGTGACAACTGAATGTCCACCGACGTGATGTCGCGCACGTGATCGCTGATCCAATTCACGCTTACCACACTTGCGGGAGTGAGTTGCTGAGCGATGTTTGGACTTTGCACATAGACAACCGGATTGTTGCCGCCAGTGTGCTTGGGGTAATGCATGACAATGCAATGCATGGCGCCCGCCGCGGTGATGATGTTCTGACATCCAATTGCCACTACGGTCTTGCCTGGCAACGCCGCCTGCCACGCGGCAACCGCCGGTGCGTTGTAGGGAGACACGGTGGTGTTGGTGTAGCTTGGAATCAAAACCAAATCGTTGCAGATCACAGAATTCACATAGGTGTAATGCACGCCGCTAATCAAACGCGCAGGTACTCGATAGACGGTGTAGCCCCTACTTTGCATGTCAACAGCCGCCGCGTCGCAAGTGAGAGCCTGCGCTGATCCAACATTGGAGGGCCAAGAACTAATCATGATTTTGTCGGCGGCGATGGGCATGAACCACATGTCCACATGGCCGGTGGCGTCCACAGTCCAAGGAAGTTGCGTTTGCCAACGCGTGAACATTCCGTAATACAATTGGAACAGTTCCGAAATTTCAGTTTCGGTGAGACTTGGATTGTTATCCACCGTCAAGCGCGTGGCGAATCCAAGGCCCGGCTCACCCATGTGAAAGTTGCCGCCGGAATGCAGCAAGTTGAGCGCGTACAAAGGCTTCTTCAAGGCGCTCGAAAGAACTGTTGGAATGGCGTTGTCAAGCGGCCGCGTGCTGTAGTAAATGCTGTCAACAATCACGCGCACTCCGGATTCATAGACAAAGCGCGGACCATAATCGCGCATCCAAATACTGTTGAGAGCTCCTGTGAATGTTCGCACGCGGCTCATGTCCACGCCATTGCTGTTAAAGCTGCTGGTCATGGCCGCAAGGTCGGTTGAATTCGCCACCACAACAATTACATCGGCTTGACCAACGGTGGTGATTTGCTTTGCCATTTGCGCCAAAATTGTTTTCCAACTGGTGGAGCCGGACCAACCATAAATAATGGCTTCAGATGGCGCGTATTCACTTGGCGCAATCAGCGCGCCCTGCGGAGTGGTTGTGACCGCGCGCGTTTGAATCTGCGGATTATTTTTAATCCATTCTTTTTCCATGGGTGTAAGCGTGCGTGGCAAACTTGGCACATCAGCAAGCACCTGATTGATTGGATTGAATTTGGAAATGCCTTGGCCCGCGTTGACGGAGACGGCACATGCAAGAGAGGCGATCAATGACAATGTGTAACGGGTTGACATGCTTGCTGTGTCCTTAAGGGATGTATTGATGAGGGCCGTGACAAATTGATGCGGTGAGTCCGAAAAAAGATAATTGGTGTGAAGTGAGTTAGGGTAATCCTAATACGGTAAAAGTCGAGTAAATACTTTGAAATTAGGGCAAATATCGTGGTTTCATGGCATGAATAAAATTGGATTGGTAAATAAAGACAGGTAAAACTATTTAGAAATTTAAAATTGATGCTTGCGAACTTGAATTCTTGGGTTAGCCTAACTCAACGCATGTTCGCAACTCCACGAGTGCTGATCACTTTGCTGGCCGCTCTTTGGCTGCCGGTGTGTCATTGTCAATTGTCCATGTTTCTTTTTGACAATGTGGCGTGCCACGATGGCGCCCAGAAGTCCAGTGTTGGCGTTTCGAGTTCTGTGGCTGATTGCTGCAAGAAAGTCACGCGCTCATGTTGCGCGGAGAAATCGAAAAAGACCGCGCAGGAAAATTCCAATTCAAGTCCAAAGCCCGTTTGCCAAACTTGCGCGTGCTGCGTGACCAAGGCGCCGCCGCCTGCGCCACCCACGATTGATTTGACCGCGGTTGAATTTGTTCTTCCGCCATCGCTGTTTGATTTTGTCACCGCCGGAAACACAATCGACAATCCTTCGCTTGAACTGTGCCAGCACGATCCGCCAGGGCCGCCCCTGCGCGTGAACCAACGCTGCGCCATCCATTCGCACTGGATCATTTGAACTCCAATCACGTTTGAAATGCTCAGGAATTTTCCTGCGCATTTTGTCCTGTGATTTTATTTTTCAATTTGGAGTTTGAACATGAAAAACTTTTTGCACTTGTTGGGGCACTGCGTGCGCCGCAATACCTTCCATGCGCTTGTAACGGCGACAACGCCAAGCGTCATTCTGACTTTGACCGCGTTGCTGGTGAATGGTTGCGCCACTCAAACATTTGAACAACCCGCGTCGCTTGGCGCGGACTTGCAAAGCCGCGCCGGCGTGGCGCCAGTCTGGACGCATCCCGACGCGAAGGTGATAGACGCGCAAACATTGCATGCCGCAGCGGTGACCGCTCTGCCAAATCCGCTGAATGAAGTGGACGCGGTCGCGATTGCGCTTGATGCCAGTCCATCCATTGCGAAATTGATTTCACAAACAAGCTCACTGCGCGCGGAGGCGATTGATATTTCAACGCCGTCGAATCCTGTCGTGAACTTCACCTCTGGTGTTCCGCTTGATTCCATGAGCGCAGTTCCAATTTTCGCCATGCTGATGTTTCAAGTTGATGAACTTTGGAAGCAACCATTGCGCAGCGAGGTCGCGCGCGATAATTATCAAGCGGCGCTGTTGTCACTTGGAGCGAGCGCGGTTGCGCTTGCGGTTGAAACGCGTGTGGCGTGGCATGAAGTGGCCATGCGAAGCGAGGAGCGCAATCTGGCGCAAAGTGATTTGCAAATCACTGAGAATTTGTTGGCGATTGCGCGCGAGCGTTTCGCGGTTGGGGAATCGACGGGCGACGCCGTTGCAAAGTCGCAAGCCGAGTTAACTGATGCGCACCATCGGTTAATGCAGGCGCGTGAAATGCTTTCGGCGGCTCAGTTATCGCTGATGGCGTTACTTGGCCGCGCGGAGGCGTCCACGGATTGGCGAACAGGCGCGCCTGATTCATCATCTGCGTTCGCAATTCATGCGCCAATTGCCAATGAGCAGAAATTACTAGCCGCATTGGCGGACAGTCGACTTGATGTGCGAGCGGCGCAGGCGCAAGCAAACGCGGCGAAGAGCAAAGTTGAATTGGCCCGAAAAAGTCGCTCCAACAAACTTGATGTGGGCGCGGGATTTGACCGCGATATGGAAGGCGATAAAGCGATTGCATTTAGCGCTAATGTGGAGTTGCCAATTTTCAACAACGGGTCGGCGCGCATTGACAAGGCGGAGGCTGAATTGCAAACCGCCAACATTGAAGCCGAGCGAGTACGGCAAGCAGCCATTATTGAATTGCGCGCCGCCATGGTGAAGGCCTTGGCCCTGCAAGAGAAGCGCGACATCAGCGGGGTTAATTCGCTGGCTCCAAGCGCGGAAATATTTAAGCGCGCCCAACTTTCCGCGGATGTTGGCGAAGGCTCGCGCCGCGACGTCATTGACGCGCAACACGCTTTCAACCACGCCAAACTTGAGTTGAATGATTTGGAACGTCAACGCCGCGGCGCACGACTTGCGCTGGCCAAAGCCGCGGGCTTTCTTCCAGCGGAGGTAATGCCATGACATCAACTATTCCCCTACCAAGCGTTCGCATTGGAACACGAGTGGTGTTACCCGCGGTGATTGTGTTCAGCGCGCTTTCCATTCTTGCGTGGTCAAGTTGGCGCGCGTGGGCGCCGCTCACAATGGTGCGCGCGGTGCCAGTGGTCATTCGTGCGGCAAGCACGGCCACCAATGCCGAAATCATTTCTGCCACCAACACTGCGACTGTTGCGGACAACGCACAAAATCGTGAAAGCCAAATGAACGCGGCGCCAACTTCAACGCCGCGTGGCGCGGTGGTGCAAGCGCCAGGCTGGGTGGAGCCATCTCCATTTCCAATTGCGGCGTCGGCGCTGACAAGCGGAGTTGTGCGCGAAGTGTTGGTGTTGGAGGGCGACCATGTTGAGAAGAATCAAGTGGTGGCGCGGCTGATCAACGACCAATCACAAATTGCGCTGCGAGGACGTGAGGCGGAGGTGAAAATAAAATCAGCGGAGCTTGCAATGTTGCAAGATGAACTTGATCGCAAGCAAAAGTTACTGGCCGGTGGCGGAGTGAGCCAGGGCGAAGTTGCTCGACTTTCCATCAAAGTGCTTGGCGCCAAGGCCGTGGTGGATCAAGCGAATGCGGCGCGCGAAGAAGCCGAACTCACTTTGGGACGCGCGGACATTCGCGCACCCGTTGCGGGCGTTGTCATGGCACGTCTTGCTGCGCCCGGTTCTTTAGTTGGTATGGACGCATCAACCGCGGCGGTTGTGCAATTGTTTGATCCCAACAACTTGCAAGTTCGCACAGACGTACCGCTTGCAGATGCTGGACGACTGCGCGTGGGTCAACAAGCGCAAGTGCAATTTGATTCCTTGCCTGGTCAAACTGTTCGCGGTCGAGTGTTGCGGCTTGTGCAGCAAGCGGACATTGCAAAGAACACGCTGCAAGCAAAGGTGTTGCTGGAAAATCCGCCGCCAGGTTTG
>CAIWNO010000153.1 GCA_903914045.1 uncultured bacterium
ATTTCATTCAAATACTTTTTCACGCGCAAACTTATGTTTGTCAGCCACTCCGACGCGGTCGCGGTTTTTCCCGGCGGCTTTGGAACCATGGACGAAATTTTTGAGGTGCTCACGCTTATTCAAACTGGCAAGAGTCCGATTGTTCCCATTGTTCTTGTTGAAGGGGCGGACACGAACGGCAAGCCACGTGGATATTGGCGCCAATGGGAATATGGAGTCGTGGAAAATCTACTGGCGCAAGGCTGGATCAGCGCCGAGGATCCAGGCCTTTATGAATTCGCCTCCAGTCCCGACGACGCCGTCGCGCGCATCCTTCGCTTTTATCATCGCTACCACAGCAGTCGCTATGTGGGCGACCAACTGGTGATTCGCCTCAAGCGCCAACTTCTGCCGGAGCAAGTGGCGCAATTGGACACCGAATTCCGTCCCTTGATCAAGAGCGGGCACATCACGCAAACAGGCGCGTTGGACGGTGAAAATGAGCATCATGACTTGCCGCGTCTGCAGTTTCATTATTCCAAACGCGCGTTTGGTTTGCTGCGCCGCTTGATTGATCGCATCAATCATTTTCCAGATGCACATTCTGAATCCAAATGAAGTTGCTCTTTCGCGGCGCCATGAAGATTGCGACATTCATGGGCGTGGCGATGCTTGTGCCTCACTGCGTCAGCGCAAATTCGCAATCTAATAGTGTGTCCGCAACTCCAGCCGTTCGTCAAGAGTTGAATGGATTGGAAGTGATCCGCTGGACCACGACCAAGGACACTTCCAAGCTTGAGGGAGTTGTGGTTGGATTTCAAAGTCGTCCAGTGATGAAGTCTGTCTCGACGGAGTTGCTGTTGAAGGAGGGCTTTCTTGCCGCAATCGTCACGCAGCAAGACATGTCAATCCTGCGTGAAAAAATTGGAACGGCTTCCATGGACATCCGCACCAACTATGGAACAATGCCCAACTGGCGCGAGGTCTTCAAGCGAAATATTCCAGAGGGACAGGCGCTATCTATTGGTGGACATGCCCGGACCACCACGAAACAAGTTGTGCAAATTGCGGCCCGTGGATGGAGCACTCCAACAGAATCGGGCGGGTGTTTTCAACTTGAAATTGCCACCAGTATTGTGTCCGCGTCCGCAGCGCAAGAGGTTTTATTGGCACGCGCGGATCGCCCGTTTGGAACGCTGATAGCCAACACCGGAATTGAGACATGTTTGAACGCCAACGAAGTTTTAATTTTACTCTGCGCCAATCCTGGTCCATTCAAAAGTGGCCGCGGACCAGGTTCCGACGCCCCATTGCCCCCCACTGCGGGTCGTTTTTTACTGGGGGAATCCGCCGATCTGGATGGCCAAGAAACGCCGATACAAGGCGTTACTATTTTAGCATTCGTGCCGCACATGCCTAGTTCAATTCAGCCCGCAAAAAATCAAATCAATTCCACAGTTGCAACGCCCGTTGAATATCACACTGAGATAGCACCACCCGTTCAGAATCCATGATCGATAGAAAAACTACATGATTGAAACGCCGCCACGAATAAAACAAAAAAAACAACGTCGACGATTGCGCGACACGCGCGTCGCGCGCGGCATCAAGGTTCTGCCCACGCTGTTGACGCTGGGCAATTTGTTGTGCGGCTTCGCGGCCATCCATTACGCCGCCAAGCCCGTGGAGGCCAGCGAGTTTTTTGGCTGGAGCACGCTTACCGTCGCGGGCACGTTGATTTTCTTTGGCATGTTCTTTGACGCGCTTGATGGCGGCGTGGCCAGATTGACGCGCAGCACCAGTGACTTGGGCGCGCAACTTGATTCATTGTGCGACATGGTGACTTTCGGCGTGGCCCCCGCCTTCATGATGTTGCGTCTGGTCAGCCACTACTACGGGGCGGAACATGGAACAAATATTTTGGGCCCCGACTCCGACAACTTTTACGCCAAGGCCACATGGACCATCGCCGCGGTGTACATCTGCTGCACGGCGCTGCGCCTGGCGCGCTTTAATTCTGAAACAGTCGAGGACGATGTGACGGCGCACATGTGGTTTCGCGGCTTGCCCTCGCCTGGCGCGGCCGGTTGCGTGGCCAGTTTAATTTTGCTGCATCAACATTTGTTGGTCAAGCGATATGGCGGCGTGTTGCCACCGCGCATCGAGGCCACTTCCAGTTTGCTTATTCCCGCCATCACGCTGCTATGCGCGCTGGCCATGGTCAGCACCATCCGCTATCCGCATGTCATTAACCGCGGCTTGCGTGGGCGAAAACCATTCTCCGTGCTGGTGCAAATTGTCATACCAATCATCATGGCCATCTGGTGGTTGCAAGTGGCGCTAGCGATTTGCTTCACCACCTACACGGTGTATGGACCAATCGCCACCATAAACAGGAAATTGCGGCGCAACAAATCGCCGACCGCGCTGGCCCCACAATCACCAAACCTGCACTGATACGAGCGAGCTAGAATCACCTCATGACACGCGCGCTTTCAACAGTTCCAAACACGCTTGGTCGCTTTGGTCCTTATGGCGGCCGATATGTGCCGGAGACATTGATGCCCGCGCTTGAGCAACTTGAACTTGCCTACGCGGCGGCGCGCGCCGATCCAACATTCACCGCGCAACTGGATGAATTCTTGCGCGACTTTGTGGGGCGAGAAACTCCATTCGCGTTGGCGCCGCAATTGACCAAGCGCGCGGGCGGCGCGCAACTGTGGCTTAAGCGCGAGGACTTGGCGCACACCGGCGCGCACAAGATCAACAACACAATGGGCCAGGCGTTGTTGGCGCTTCGCATGGGCCGCACGCGCATCATTGCGGAAACTGGAGCGGGCCAACATGGCGTGGCCACGGCAACAGCATGCGCGCGTCTGGGTTTAAAGTGCGAGGTGTATATGGGCGCCGAAGATATTCGCCGCCAAGGTCTGAATGTTTTTCGTATGCGCCTGCTTGGCGCCACCGTGCATTCGGTAGAAACTGGCAGCCGCACATTGAAGGACGCCACCAACGAGGCCATGCGCGATTGGATGGGCAGCGTTGGCGACACGCACTACATCATTGGCAGCGTTGTTGGCCCGCACCCATTTCCAATGATGGTGCGCGACTTTCAAAGCGTGATGGGCCGCGAGTGTCGCGCGCAATGTTTGACGGCCACGGGTCGACTACCAGATGCGGTGATCGCGTGCGTGGGTGGTGGCAGCAATGCCGCCGGAATTTTTTATCCATTTGTGCAAGACGCATCCGTGCGTTTGATTGGTGTTGAAGCCGGCGGCCGCGGCGCCAAAGCTGGCGATCACGCGGCGCCATTGGCGCATGGAAGTCCTGGCGTGTTGCATGGATCGCTTTCCTATGTGTTGCAAGACGCCGCGGGACAAACCGCCGATGTGCATTCATGCAGCGCCGGCTTGGATTACCCAGGCGTTGGTCCAGAGCACAGTTGGTGGAAGGATTCCGGGCGCGTTCATTATGTCAGCGCCACCGACAATCAAGCGCTTGACGCGTTTCGCATTCTGTCGCAGGAAGAAGGCATTATTCCCGCGCTTGAAACTGCGCACGCGGTGCACTCGGCGATTGAATACGCGCGCACGCGTCCAGCCAATGAGATTGTGGTGATCAACGTGTCCGGCCGCGGCGACAAGGATGTGGTCGAGGCCATTCGCCTGCTTGAGTTGCGCGGCGATTCACTGCATGCAAAAATGAAGTGATGCGCGCGGCGCTTGAGCCAAGTGATTTTTAATTTCTTCACGCCATGAATTCAATCCGTGTTGAAAGATCCATGGCTTGCGCCACCATCAATACTCGTCGGTGTTATCGCGTGAACTGATCGCGGTTCAAATTGAACTCACTTCTTTTTTTCTGGAGTGATTGGCGCGCTCTCGGCTGTCTTTGGCTTGGCGGAGTTTCATTTGGCGGGGTTGGTCGCGGCAACTTTTAAATCAAGCGCAATGGGGCAATGATCGCTGGCGTAGCCCGCGGGCGGCTGATCTTTTTTATAGTCGTAATCGGAGCCTGGCATCAACGTTCCAAAAACAAAGAACGACTTGGGAACCGCAATCTTGACAAGCGCTGGCGAAAGCAAGATGTAGTCAATGGAGCGATTGGTGATGTGCGTGAGATAAAGATTTTTCGCTGCCAGTTTTTCAGCGGCCTTGAGTTTGGCGTCGGCCTTTGAAGTTGCGTCAGACTTTGTATCGGATTCTTCAGCGTTGGCGTCACCGGATCCATCAGCCTCCGCGCTGGAATCCGACGCATCTGGCGCGGCGGATTTCTTTTCATTGGCTTGTCCAGCTTCAGGGCGAAATTCGTAGGCGCTGACAAGTCCGGCGAAATCTTTGTCGCGATACAACTTGGCGGCTTTTTCCATGGGCGTGGCGTTGAAGTCGCCAACAACGGCAACCAATGCATCGGCGTTCTTGACCAAATCCGCCTTCACCATTTCATTAATGCGCAGCGACTCCAACTCGCGGTGATGCGCCGTCGCTTTTCCACCAGCTTTGTGATGCACCACATAGATGGTCAACTCTTGACCACTTGGAAGTTCAATGGTGGCCTTCAACGGACTACGTTGAAATTTCAACGGCTCCTTGACCTTCGGATCATCGCCCCAACCTTCCTTCTTGCGTTGCGCGGTGTCCTTTGGAATATATTTTTCCATGGGCGACAAATCTTCCGTGGTCCAAATTTGAATATCTTTGATTGGAAAGCGGCTGAGCAGAGATTGCTCCACGCCGCGGTAATAGCCCACTTCTTTGCTGGCCAAATATTCGTAGCCCATGTCCTTCAGATAGGTGTCGCGAAACCAACGCAGCGCGTCCTCGCCTTCTACTTCCTCAAGGCCCAGCACATCGGCGTCTAAATCGTGAATGGCTTTGGCCAATGATTTGCAGCGATCCTCGCTGGTTTGCATTTTGATGTCGTCGTATTCGCCGGACAAATTTGGATCATCAACGCCGTCGAAGAAATTTTCAATGTTGTAGGCGCCAAGTCGAATTGTTCCGGCGGCTTTCGGCGGCGCCTTGGCAATGCCGTACAACAAACCAGCGGCGCGCTTTGGCTTTTTGGATGTCTTCGCCTCGGACTGAGAAGTAGATTTGCTTTTCGCGGTGTCCGTTTGCGCGGACTCCGACTGCGGCGCAACTGGCGGCGCAACAGCGGCCACAAGCCAATACATAAGCACGGCGCACACAAGCAACGGAAGTCTGAAAATATTCATGGACGCAGTGTACGAATGCCGCGCGCACTTGGGCTACTATCAATTCATGTCCCTCCGCCGCGGCAGCCGCCGTATGTATCGTGAATATCTGGCCAGCCTGCGTGAACGCAAGAAGAAAGCCAAGTTGGAGCCCGTTGCTATTTCGTGGCATGGATCCGAACGCAGTCTGCGGCGCAACCGAACCTTTGGACAACTGTTCAAATCTTTTCTAGGCGAATTGCGTCCGCACCGCGCGCCCATGTTGTTCACGCTGTGTACCGTCGCGCTTGGCGCCGGACTCACGCTGATTCCGCCCGCGGCCACCAAACTTGCCATTGACAATGTCTTCATTGGCTCGCCGCTACCGCAATGGGTCGATCGAATTCTTCCCGCCAACATCACCGGCGATCGCACCACATTGCTGGGCTGGATCGCCGCCAGCATTTTGGTGGTGAGTTTAATTGGAACCACGTTCAGTATCGCGGGGCGTTGGCAAGCCACGCGCATCACCAAGCGATTGCAAGCGCACATTCGCCGCAAAACATTTGAGCACGCGGTGCATTTACCGCTGCACCGCGTGTGGCAAATGAAATCCGGCGGCGTGGCTAGTTTGCTGCGCGAGGACGCGGGCGGCGTGGCGGAA
>CAIWNO010000154.1 GCA_903914045.1 uncultured bacterium
ATGGTTCCGTCGCGCAGCGAAGTGCTAAGGTCCACGTACGCCACGAACTCTGTGGCGATGATTTGTTCGCCCATGAGCGTTCCCATTTTGCGCGCGTCGTCGCTGCCAACGCCCATGCACCAGGCGAGCGGCGTGAATATGTAACCCAGTATATTTTGGAAAGTGAAAATGGGAATACCGTGCGTGGCGCGCCATGCGGCGATGGAATTTATTTCACTAAGAGCGGCTAGCGGATAATTCAACATGGCGAGCAGCGCCACGAACGCGATCAACATGGCGGCAACATTTAGGGCCAAGCGCAAGCCGTCGGTGGCGCCCTCGGCGGCGGCGTCCATGACATTGCACGTGGTTTTAGGCAGGTTGCGCAGAGCGTCCAGTGATTCCGCCTGCGGCGTTTCTGTTTCAGGCAGCATGAGTTTGGCCATGACCAACCCAGCTGGCGCGGACATAACGCTGGCGGTCATTAAATGTTTGGCCATAAGAATGCGCGCGCTTTCTTGATCGCCGCCCAGCATGACTATGTACGCGGCCATAACGCTGCCGGCGATAGTCGCAAAACCAACTGTCATGATGGCCATGAGTTGCGAGCGTGTCATGGTGGCAATAAAAGGTTTGACGGTCAGAGGTGCTTCAGTTTGTCCAAGAAAAATATTCGCGGCGGCTGAGAGTGCTTCGGCGCCAGTGACATTCAGCACGCGGCGAATAACCCACGCAAGCACGGCAACCACGCGCTGCATGATTCCCAGGTGGTAA
The DNA here is from genome assembly GCA_903914045.1 of uncultured bacterium. Lineage (GTDB taxonomy): Bacteria > Planctomycetota > Phycisphaerae > Phycisphaerales > SM1A02 > SYAC01. The sequence continues at coordinate 754 of CAIWNO010000154.1, forward strand.
AGCACCGCCATGAATGACGCGAAGAAAATAATAATGGGCAACACCTTGACGGCAAAAATAAATCCCCACGGACCGCTGGCGTCGCCCACTTTTCCAAAGATGAACGCGGTGCCTTGGTCGGCGAAAGAAATGACGCGGGTCACGCCGGCGGCGAAGTAATCGAACACGTGAACTACGGGAGGAAATCGCAGGAACAGAAACGCGATTAGGAATTGAATGGCAACGCCCGAAACAATGGTGCGCACATTGATGGCGCGTTTGTTGGTGGACAGCGCGAATCCAATTGCAAGAATGACGACAACGCCAATGAGTCCGGTGAATTGTTGCATGTGCGCCACAGAATAGTGAATTGCTGAGTACTCTGACTTCATGAGGACAGTATGAGCGAGTTAGCGCATGAACCAGAATTGTTGCAGTGGAGCGGCGCAAGTAAGCGCATTCTTGAAGCGGTTGCGGTGATTGCGGCGGCAAAGAACTTGGCTGTGGGGCGCGTAAGTGGCAACGGTGATGATATGAAATTAGTGACGGATATTGCGAGCAAGAATGCGGCCGCGGTTGGAAATGAAACGCCCGTTCATGCGATGCGTAACGGCACAAGTGAGCGCGTTGTGATTGGCATAACGGGTCCAGTGGGCGCGGGCAAAAGCACATTGGCCGCGCAACTTTCTACGTGCGTAATTGCCACGGATCATTACTTTCCAAACTACGACGTCACGCCCGAGCACTTGCGCGACGTGCCAGAATATTCTGATTTGCCGCGCCTAGCCAGTGATTTGGCGGCACTGCGCCGCGGCGAGGATGTGACAATTCCTGTGTGGTCATTTGTGTCGCACTCGCGCGAGGGCTATCAACGTGTGCAGGGCGCGCCCATTGTTGTGTGCGAGGGCATTCACGCCCTGCATGAAATTCCACGGGCGCATTTGGACATTTCTATTTATGTTGACGCGCCTTCCACCGTCCGATGGAGCCGCTGGGAGGCGCTTGAACTTTCCGGTGTGCGCCAACTTGGCGTGGAGCAGGCGCGCGCATTCTTTCACGAATTTGCGGAGCCCATCTTTGGTCGTTTCGCTGGCGGTTATAAATCTGCCGCGCACTTTGTTGTTGTGAATGATGGCCACGCGGGTTTGTAATTGTTTGCGGAGCAAACAAAGTTGCCGCAAATAGAGCATTTAAAAATGCGTTCAGCGGAATAAATAAGTTGCCGCAAACAGAGCATTTAAAAATGTGTTCAGCGAAATAAAAAAAGTTTACACAAACAGAAAATTAAAAAATGTGTTCAGCGAAATAAAAAAAGTTTCCGCAAACAAAAAATTAAAAAATGTGTTCAGCGCAATAAAAGAAGTTGCCACAAAAGGGGCGAGTTTAGCAACCTCGCAAGCCCTGCTTGCGAGGGGTGCGTTGTCTGAGCCCCTGTGGCAACTTCTTTTATGAAGCGTGAGCTGGTTAAACACCTAAAGCAACTTCTTATGAAGCGTGAGCTACTTGAACGCTTAAAGCAACTTCTATGAAGCGCGAGTTGTTTAAGCCCCCATGGCAACAACGTTTCATCGCGCGCTTGGAATAAAGCACGCCGCGCATCGCGGTTCGTAATCACCAACACCACCAACATGAATGCGTTCAGGGCTGGTGACCATGCGCTGACTATGAATAGACGCGCCGCCACACGAAGAACACAAGCCAGTAATTCGCGTGGTGTCATGCGAGTGCAGTAGCAACGTTGGAAATGGTTCGAACCCGTCGCCGCGATGGTCAAATTCCAGGCCGACAATAATTACGCGCCGACCTGAAGTGACAAGCGCAAGGCACACCGCGGAAAGTTCCGCGCCAAAGAAGTGCGCTTCATCAATGCCAATGACGTGCGCGTCACCGACCGCGGCAAGAATGTCGGCGGCCGTTGCCGCGGCTATGGCGTGGGTGCGACCGCCCGCGTGCGTGACCAATTCTTGATCGGCGTAGCGCGTGTCTTTTGCGGGCTTTATGGCAAGAGTGATTTCTTGCGCGGCGCGCGCGGCATCAAGGCGGCGAATAAGTTCCGTGGTTTTGCCCGCAAACATGGGACCGCAGATCAATTCAAGCCGGCCGGTGGGGGATTGGTGCGCAGGATTGTTCATGTGTGTGTCGCAAGCAATTCTAGTTGGCGCTCGCTTGTGAATGCGCGCGCCGCGCCGGTGATGGGATCGGTGAATTCAACAGCGCGCGCCAACAGTTGCAGTGGCTTTCTGAAATCTTCGGGCGCATCGCGCGCGGGCTCCGGCAGAAATGTTGGATACATGGGGTCGTTCACAATTGGAATTGCAAGCGCGGCACAGTGCACGCGTAGTTGATGCTTGCGACCCGTGATTGGGTGAAGGCGATACAGCGCGAATGAGGGTGGAAGTGTGGACGCAATTGAGTGTGAGGGCATGGGCACAAGTGGGGATGTAAATGCGTGTGATGGCGTTGACGCAAGTGCGGATGCAATTGCGCGTGCAGGCGTGGGCGCAAGTGGGTTCGCACAAGGCGCTGTGAGCTCGCGGATAATTTCTAAATGCGTCTGCGAATTCGCTTCGCCAGCGATTTCTTTCATGCGCATGAAATGTTCGTCTTGCACCAGACAACTTGCATGCGTTAGCGGAAAGCGCAGCGCGCGATTGATGGGTGCAATGGCCTCGTATGTCTTGCGCACGTCACGCGTGGCGAACAGTTGTTGATATTTGCCGCGCGTACTTTCCTGCACGCTGAACACAATAATCCCCGCGGTGCCGCGATCAATGCGATGAATGGGAACAAGCGTATCAATGCCAAGTTTGCGCTTGAGGCGCACAAGTAAAGTTTCTTGCAAGTAGCGGCCCGATGGAATGACCGGTAGAAAGTGCGGCTTATCCACGACCACAAGTTGCTCATCTTGAAACAGAATGACTTCGTGAAATGGAATACGCGGCTCTGTTTCAAGAGCGCGGTAGTAATAAATTCTCAAGCCCGCTTCAAATGCGCGCGTGGGCGTGACCGCTACGCCATGTTCATCAACAACATTTCCGGCGGCCATGCGATGCGACCATTCGTGCGCGGAAATTGCCGGGAATTGTTGCGCAAGAAAATGAGCGATGGTTCCAGCGGGAAATATAATTTCGGAGTTGATTTGATCAGTGGTCGCATTGGGTAAATGCTCTTGGTGCGTTGGATTTAAAAGTGTATTTGCGATAAGTCGTTGGGCAGGGTCAGTTGACGCGTTGGTTGGATTTGTAGATGTGTTCTCTGTTCTGCGATGCTGAGCCGTCGCGGAAGTATCAAGCGAATTTTTTGTTTGGATAGAAGGCGCGCCAATTGCAAAAGGATTCACACTTGGAAGCGCAATGCAACTTGCGCCAACGCCATCGCGCGTGGGAAGTGGCGGACTCAGCCCCAATTCCAAACCATTTCCACGGCAACATCTGGATGGAACGACGCGTGCACCGGACACGAGGCGGCGGCGGCCTTGAGTTTGGCTTGATGCTCCGTGGAAATTCCAGCGGGCATGCGAATGTCAACGTTCAACTTTGCAATGCGCCGAGGCGGCTGCGTGGTCATGTGCTTTTCAATGTCAATCTTCATGCCTTTCAAATCCACATTCAACGACTTTGACGCAATGCCCATGATGGTGGCGACGCACGTGGCCAAAGCCGTGCACGCCAAATCGGTGGGGGAAAACGATGAACCCTTGCCGTGATTGTCGGTGGGTGCGTCGGTGATCAGTGTGGTGCCAGATGGACCGTGAACAGCGCGCACGCGCAGGTCACCAAGATATTCGCAGGCGATTTTGATTGACATGCCGCAAGTCTAACTTGCCTGAGCAACTTTGAATGGTTCGTGATTCCAATATGCGCAACAACGCAAGCAAGCAACCCTTGACAGAAATACGAAGCAATCGAGCAATTTATATTCCGTAGACACAGCCTGCGCGGGTAAATTCACACGTCATTCGTGCCAGCCGCCATCTCATCGATACCCACTTACGCCATCACTTGGATTGGTGTTGCCAAATACAGTGACCGCCACAATGGTGTACGTGTAGTCAAGTCCGGCCACTGCCGTGGTGTCGTTGAATGTTGTCGAAGCGTTGCCAAGATTTGTTCCAATGGCCGACGTAGAACCGTTGCGGTAAATTTTGTAACTGGTTGCGCCAGGCAATTTTGCCCACTTCACTTGGACCTTGTCCGTAAACGTTCCATTACTTGCTACAACTCCTGTGACACGCGTTAAAGCGCGACTTCCGCTATCACCAATACTGGCCACGCTTACGCCCACGCTCGTGACGGATTTCACCGTGTAGATGTACACAGTGTTCAGCGCCGCGGTGGTGTCGTTAAAAGTGGTTGCAGTTGTTCCTGAAGTTGAACCAATCGCAGTTGCGGTGCCACTTCGGAAAATGATGTAGCCAATAGATTGCGGCACATATTCCCATGTCACACGCACTTTGTCGCTATAGGTTGAATCCGATGCGCGCACATTGAGCGGCGCAGCCAAGTTGCGGAACCCAGATTTGGCAACACTCAACGGACTCGCGCTTGCCATATTGACGGACTTCACTTGATATGAGTAGATCACACCGATCGCAGTTGTGGTGTCATTATAAATAACGGAAGCATTTCCAGTGGTTGTACCGATTGGCCGCGTCGAACCATTTCGAAACACTTCATAACTAATCGCGCCTGGAGAAGCGCTCCATTGAATTTGAATTTTGTCGGTGAAGGTTCCATTGCTGACTGCGACATTTAGCGGCGCCACCGCGACAGGAGATTTAAATCCACTGTCCGCTGCGCTGAGCACGCTGATGACAGAACCCACCATGGCTTGCACGGTGTAACTGTAAACCGTGGAAGTGGTCGCGGACGTATCGCCGTAGATCACCGCCGCATTTCCAGTCAGCGTTGCGATAGCTGTGGTTGATCCACCGCGGAATACTTTATAACTGTTCGCTCCAGAAACAGCGTCCCAAGAAACAAGGACTTGTTGCGTAAATGTTCCATCAGTTGCACGGACATTTGTAGGCGCAGGCAGCGTGGTGCTACGAATGCCGCTGACGGTTGAACTGTTTGCGGAGTTTCCCAGCGCGCACGACGCGATAACCGCGTATTTATAAGTGGTTTTAAATGCCACATTAAAGTCCGAGTAGGAGTTGCCTGGACTGGTTCCAAGTTGGGTTGGCGTGGCGTTGCCAACGGAACGCATAAGCTTGTAACTGGTTGCGCCTTCAACCGCATCCCACTTTAAACTGACTTGGTCATACAGCGTGCCATTGCTTGCCGTGACATTGATTGGCGTTGAAAGTTTTTTCCATCCAGTGAATACCGCGCTGTTGGAATAATTCACGCCCTGAGCGTTGGCCGAAACATAATATGAATATAAAATTCCCGCTTGCGCTGTTTCGTCAGAGAAGGACGCGCTGGAAGATGTTCCAATGACAACGGCCTCTCCATTGCCTTGCTTGCGCAGAATGGTGTAGCCAGCCGCATTGGCTATTGCATCCCAAGTCAATGTGATTTTGTTGGTGAATGTGCCAGCGCTAGCAACCACGTTTGTGGGCGCCGATAGAAATGGCCTGCAAAGACCAGTGTCACTTGCGCTTGCGGCTGAACTTCCCAAACTCCAGGACGCAATCACTGAGTATGTATAAATAATTTGCGATTCTGCGGTGAGATCGGTGAAGGAATTGGTGGCGCTTGTGCCAATGATTGTTGGTGTGTCAGTGCCAATGGCGCGCAGAATGGAATATTCAGAGGCAACCGCAACGGAGGCCCATGAAATATCCACGTGGTCTTCGTATTTGCCATCGCTTGCTGCAACGGCCGTTGGCGCGGGCAGCGTTCCATTAAAGAAAGGCATTGGATCAGAAGCAACTCCGTTGGCCGTAACCACAAGTGAATACGCGCCAACAGGAACACTCATAGGCACGGTGAAATTGGTGGTGGTCACCAAATCGCCTGTCATAACGCTTGTGCTATTCCAATTGAACGTTCGTGCGTAATACACATTCGTGCCGGAAGTCAGTCGAATGATGGGGTAATTGGTATTCATTTGCCAATCGTCGCCGTATGAGGCGCCTTCGCAAATGCCGTTGAAGAGTTTGCCTGTCAACGTGAACGTGTCGGTTAAGCCCAGTGCAAGTTCAACCTTTGTAATAGTTGGTTTGGCTTGCTCAAGTGGCGCGCCATTTGGTTTGTAGATGTAATACTGATTGGAATCTTGCGCGGCGCCCATGACGGAACCATCGGGCAGGTCAAGCAAGGTGAAGATGTAGCAAGATGCGTCAATGCTTGCGCCGCCACCTGGCGCGCCAATTTGCGTGATGGTGTTGGTGATGTAGTCGTATTCGTAGAACGTGGTTGGTGGCGGAAAGTGATCCGCACTTGTTGGCACTGGCGATGCCACAAACAAAACTTTTCCATCGGACATCATGGCCATGGGCGCGTCTGGCGCGCCGTTGGCGCCAGGAATAATTGGACCCGCGGTCCATGTTCCATTGGCGGTGCTTCCAGATGGCGTATACAACGCCGTGTTGCTTGTGGCGCCAATGAAAAACGCTTTGCCATTTGGAAGAAGCACTGCGCCGCCGGTTTCCCAGCCGAAATCGTCGTACAACTTCACGGGCACAGCTGCATCGCGCACCCATTTGTTGGTGGCGGGTATATAGCGCTCGGAAGAAGTGCTGTGAATATCAACAAACAAAATGCTGTCGTCGGGCAATTTCACCCAGGCGGATTCATTGTGAACACCCAAAGCGGTGGGACCAGTTGAGTACGTATTTGTAGTTGGATTATAAATTTTAACGGTCTTGCTTGAGTTGTCCACCAACCCCTGCAGCACGCGCCCGTCCGCAAGAATTTCTGAATTGGCGTCACTGACGCGACCTGGAGAAGGCGTTGAAGTCCATATGTCGGTGAGTGGGTTGTAGACCTCGCCGGTATAAAGACCAGAGCCATATTCACCGCCCGCAACATATAAACGGCCGTCCATAAGAAGTTGCGATGAAAAATAAAGTCGCGTGTCATGCATTGGCGCAACGGAGGTCCATGTTCCGTTGGCGTAACTGCCGTGAATGTCTGGCGTGAGTTTGTTCCAAATGTTGCCAACGTCATTTGGGTCGCCACCACTAAACGATTTGCACAAAATGCTGCCGTCCGACATGGCGATCATGACGCCGCCGTTCGCGTCGGGAGCGGGGGTAATGGGAATCCACTTTCCCTCGCCAAGGCTTGTCGCACAAATGTTGGTGAGTGTAATAATGCTTGTTGCAATGATTTTTGAAAGTGTGTTTTTCATATGGTGCTGCGTGGAGTTGATTGACACGTGGTGTAGCTGAAGTGCCCCGAGAATTCGGTCACATTTGAGATGATTCCTAGTGAATCATACGGCTTTGAAAGCGATTTGCTTGCCGAAAAATGGGTGGAATTTGGGACTTTGGCGGCAATCCGCTTTTACGGACAGCCGCCCATATTCAGCAACACCAAGCCAATATCAACAGAATCAATAAACCCGTTCATGTTTTGATCGGGTTGAATGAAATCTGGATCAGTTGGCTCGCCTATATACAACAGCACAAATCCTAAGTCGCCATTGTCAACATCGCCGTTGCCACTGATATCAGGGAAGCAATCGCAAATGGTGTTGCCGCCGTCTTCAAATAGCGCCCACACATTTTCGCGCTTGGAAATTGCGCTGATGTTGTTGCAAATGGTGTTGTCCGTCAGCGTGATATTTTGCTGAGGGTTTGATGGATTCACCAATGCCCACAAGCCACCGCCGCGTTCTTGCGCGGAGTTGTTGGTGATGGTGCAATTGCTCACCAAGAATTTTTGAGCGGCGCCTGCAAGCGGAGCCATTGAAATGCCGCCGCCGTCGCTGACATTGGAGCGATTGCCGCTGATGGTGCA
>CAIWNO010000155.1 GCA_903914045.1 uncultured bacterium
GTCGCACTTCCAATACCACTCGGTGTACACACTCACTGGCAGAGCCGCGCGCGCCAACTCACGGGCCACGCCCTTCTCTGTCAATTGCAAATACTCCTGGTAGTTCGCCTCGGCGCGCTCCAACAAACCAAGAAACGACTCGGCGGTGCCAGCGTCAATCGGCTCGTCGCCACCTTGGCGATTCAGCGAACTTTGCTTGCGCACATTCTCCAAGGACGGCCTGTAAAAACGATCCGGCACAATGGAGTATCGCGCGGAGTATTCATTCACATTCGCCGTGCGATGACGAATCCATTGACGCGCCACAAACATGGGCATGGCCACATGAAATTTAAACTCCACCATTTCTAGCGGCGTGGTGTGGCGATGACGAAGTAAGTAGCGCACCAACGTGCGGTCCTCGCTGACTTGCTTTGTTCCATCGCCGTAACTCACGCGCGCGGCTTGAACAATTGCGGCGTCGGCGGTTTGTCCAACTGGCGCAAGACGCGGCATGACATCCACAAGCGCAATGAATCCATGTTGATGCACTGGAATTTCCCAACGCGAGCAACCGTCCATCAAGTCGCGCATTGGCGTCTCTGGTTGCACGCGGCGAATGTTGGAATCCGTTTTGGGAACGCTGTTTGTTGGAACAACCATTCTTTGATTATGCGATGAAACCGTCCGCCGTAGGCGCTTGAATTGCCCCGCATTTTGAATTTTTTTGGAGCCGCGTGCTTTCGCGGCGTATTGCATTTCAATATTTGCGTCTGAAATCATTATCAGAAATCAAACCCGTCCACCCGCGCAACTTCATTTACTGGGCGGCCGTGGCGGCGTCGTGATTCCAATTCTGAAGCCAGCCATTCACCTGCTCAATGGTTCCCACGCCAGATGGCCGACCACGCACTTGCAGAACGGGGGTTAAATTTCCAGTTGGTGGCCAGATCACTTCAATGCGACCCGCCACCGCCGCGGAAATATCCGCAGGAACCACACCTGCCTGCGCGGCTTCTTGTGTGGCAGGCCATTCGCCCGCGCGTCGGGTCGCGGACAAGCATTGCGGGTGCGCGGAAATAAATTTCACAAACTCCTCTTGCGAAGTTGGCATGGCGTTGTTGGCCACGGAGTAACTCATAATGGCCCACGCCACTGATCGAAGTTGTATGTCCGTTTGCTTGGCCTCCCCGCGCACATTGCGCGTGACGAACCAGCCAAAATAAAACGCGGTCACTGTAAATGAACTAAAGATCACCGCAAACCATCTACGAAACAAGATTTGCTTTTTCATGTGCGCCGCGGTGAGCGCGGGCATGTCGTTGGACATGTCGGGATCAGCCTGCGTCAAGTTCGCATGCCTTGCATTTGCACAAGCGTTCGCTTGCGCCGCGGATCGGCCTCTGGCACCGCGCTTAACAACGCCCGCGTGTACGGATGTTTAGGATTGTGAATCACCTCATCGCGCGGACCCTCTTCCACAATTTTGCCGTCATACATCACCGCAATGCGGTCGCAAATGTGGTGAATCACCGCCATGTCATGGCTGATGAACAAATAGGACAACTGAAATTCGTCCTGTAAATCCTTGAGCAAATTCAATATCTGGCTTTGAATGCTGACATCAAGCGCGCTGGTTGGCTCGTCACACACAATCAACGCGGGGTTCAGGGCAAGCGCGCGCGCAATGCCAATGCGTTGACGCTGGCCACCGCTGAACTCATGCGGATATCGATCGGCCGCGGCGCGCCACAGACCGCAGCGCTCCAACAATTGCTCAACACGCTCGCGTAATTCGTCGCCGCTGGCAAGACCATGCACTTCAATCGGCTCTCCCACGATGCGGCCTACGCGCATGCGCGGATTTAAACTTCCGCCTGGATCCTGAAAAATAATTTGCATCTTGCGCCGCGCCGCACGCAGCTGCGTGGAATTCATGGCAAAAATATCTTTGCCTTCAAACAAGGCTTGTCCACCGGTGTGGTCCGCCAAACGCAACAGGGTGCGACCAACCGTGGTCTTGCCGCAACCCGATTCCCCGACAAGACCCAATGTTTCGCCCTTGTCCAAATAAAAGTTCACGCCATCAACGGCTTTCACATGTCCCGTGACGCGCTGCAACACTCCACGGCGAATGGGAAACCATGTCTTGAGATCACGAACCTCCAATAA
>CAIWNO010000156.1 GCA_903914045.1 uncultured bacterium
CCATCGACTTCCTTTGCGGTGTACTTGCTACTTGGCTCACCAAGCAACGCTTCAACTTCTTGCTTGGTCATGCCAGTGTGAACCTTGCCCCAATTGTCCTGATACTTGGACTCGCAACCCGCCGCGCACAACAGACACACCATGAATGCCAACGCGTTGGCGCAGTGGCGCGCACAATTTTTTGATGCCCAAGATGCACGCTTGCCGCTTTGCGTTGAAATCTGTCGCTCCATTTTTAAATTGTAGCGTTCAGCGTCCTGCCACTTAAAATAGTTGACGCCGAAGCGCTCTGTATGCAATTGAATAATTACATTACACTTTTGTACGTGGGTGATTATTCAACAAAAAATTATCGGGTGAAACTGTTCAATTCCCGCAGGCATGTTCAATTTAGTTATTCGCAAGTCATCACTTTGATTCAAAGTGGCCAGATCGATCTTGATGATCAAATTGCGTTGGCAAACACTGAAGAATGGTTTTATGTCTGGGAATTGGAACAAGCCTTTGAACCAGCTGTCATCAACGCATACATGGCTCACATTAATCCGATTATTAAAATGCGTAAGACTATTGCCGGCAACTGGCGCACCACAATTCAGTTTCGTGATGAACGCGATGATTTGTTAATGCAAGAGCCCGGTGTGAAAGACAGTGATTGGGCCGCGCGCCCAAGACCAGATCTGATCAAGGGCGTGGTTGGCCATGAACTTCACGCGGACGCGGCGATTGGCGCGGCTCGCCAAGCCATGCCCCACACGATGACGCAATTATCACAACACTCCATGGTGAGCGGTGAAATATTTCGCGAGAATATTATTAAAATATTTCAAGGTGATTGGCCAGAATGGGCCGACCCTAAAGCCCTGCTTGCAAGCGCAAAATCTAAAGCCGCCACAATATTATATGTCTCGTTCTGCGTCACGCTGTTCACCGATCCGGTCCGTCCATGGCTGCCTTTGTGGGGGATTGTTCTTAGTTGCGGCGTGTACGCCATATATGCCGCGCTACGTCAACTCGCCTGCGATGGAAGAATATGGGTTGATCAATTTATTGCGTTTATTCTGTACACGCTTGTATTCTCGGTTTTTCTAGTGGTGACGCTCAAGTGCGAACCTCGTCACGGCTCTGGCATTCTTGCGCGCATTCCTTTGGTTGCGAACCTGCAAGAAAAGTTTTTATCGCATCAATAATGATTATGCAACGTGGTTCGCTTTGCGTACAACAGGGCAATACCATGGTGTCATGAATACTGCGCACACTTCGCCTGCTCCATCTGACGCCGCTTCACACACAACGCAACTTCCCACGCACGACACCGTGGCATTGCTAACCAAGCAACACGGCGACGCCGCAAAGGCGCGCGCGGACATTGGCGTGCGCCAAGTGGCGCTGCGTTGGAACAACATGGACGGAACGCCGCAAGACTTCACCGCATTTTGCGTTGCCAACTTTGTGGCCAACCCAAGCGATGTCACGCGCCTGCTTGATCGGCTTGAAAAAGTGCTGGTGAGCGTCAACGGACACTTGTATGAAATTCGCCGCGACCTTCGTTGGTGGAGCGATGTGAAAACCGATTCATTCGCCGGCGTGGACGACGTGCTTGCCAAGTTTGATCCCGCACCGGATGTAAGCGACCAGTTGTATCG
>CAIWNO010000157.1 GCA_903914045.1 uncultured bacterium
GCGTGCACGCGCGACCACGGCTGGAATTTCTTCAACAGCAGTCATGGCAACTTCACCAACAATGTCACCGTGGGCAGGGTCTATGGATTGAATTATTTCCTTCATGGCATGAATGTAAGCGAAATTTCTGAAGGGCAAGTCTGTGCCGCAGTCTTTGCAAGGGCTGCTCTGAACACATGCCTGTCGTAGACAAATACAAGTAAACTTTTCTCTATGGAAAATATATTTTGGATTGTGTTGGCTTTAGTCGCAGGAACTTTTTTGCCTTTGCAAGGCGCGCTGAATACAAAATTGGGCAGCGCCGCACAAAGCCCCGTTCATGCCTCTATGATTTCATTCATCATTGGCGCTCTAGCGGTGGCGCTGTATGTTTTTCTAACGCGTCAAAGCGTCTCCTTGGCCGGACTCAGAACCGCGCCGGCGTACGCATGGCTTGGCGGAATTCTTGGTGCCTTCTATGTCACCGTAATTATTCTGGCGTTTCCAAAATTGGGTCCAGGTCTCACCTTCGCGCTTGTCGTTGCGGGACAAATGATTATTTCCTTGGTGCTTGAACATTTCGATATTCTTGTATCGCAGCAGCAACCAATCACCGCGTGGCGCTTGGGCGGTGTGGCGCTGATCATTGCCGGCGTGGTTTTGATTAAGTTCTTTTAACTTGTATTTTGAACGTGTGGCGCACTGATATTGACGGTCCACGCAACGCGTGTGTGCGACATTCATATTGCCCACGGCAAGAGCAAGCATGCTTTCAAACGCGAAATTATTTGTGCTTCATGCGCTCCAATATTTCAGTCATGTTGCTGGGATTCACCACCCACAAATGCGATGATGGCTTGAATTCAAATTGCGCTTGCGGCAGATAATGACGAATTTCAGATTCAATATTTTGTCGTGACTTGCCTCGCCAATAGCCGTCGTTTGAGGCGACTAATGCTTCGGTGGGCGAATTCCATGGCCTACGAATTTGCGCAACAACATGACGCACCGCCATATTTAGTTGCTCTGTTGAAACATAATCCCACTGCAATCCGAAATAGCGGAAGCGAGATTCAAGGTCGAACTTTTGCAAAGAACGCGTCACGCGATCGCTCCAGGCGTATGAAGTGCTCGCCTCTGGATTGATGAGCCAGAAGGCGTTGTGATTTGGATATGCAAACCAGCGGTGTCCTGCGTGTTGAAATCCATTGAGCGGATAAAACACATTTTGCCAGCGAGTTGGAGCAATGTGATCTGGTGCGCATGCACCCCAACCAACTTGCACGCGCGACTCAATTTCATTGGGGGCAAATGTGCTGGCTGCTGCAGCAAAATCATAAAAGCCGTTGCTGGAGCAAAGCACGGTGACACGCTCAAACTTTGCAAGAAGGTTCACAAGGTCTTCGCGTAACTGCGCAAGCTTGCGATCAATATTTTCCACCGTATATTTTTCCCACGTCGCTACGCGCGCGGAAAATTCCGGTAAATGCAGCGACTTCAGATACACGTTGTTGCCGTAGACGCGTATTAAGCTTGGCAAAAGAAACCGCATTTGCCCTGGCGTTCCATTGAGTCCAGGCACAAAATAAAAGGCATGTTCGGCGGTTTCAGCATTCCCAATCTCCGCCACATCGTCATAAAAAAACCGCAAGTCGTGTAGAGAGCGCAAATATTTTTCGCGAAATTGCAGCGCGAAAGTGCCAGTCTTTCCAAGAGAGCTTTTCATTTTTTCAACTAGTCAATGAATGGAATGAATTTGAATTTACTTCAGTGGTCCAGGCAACGCCTTGGTTGACAGGTTCATGTTGGCGGCTGCAAGTGCGCTCACCGTGGTGGGTGAAGCAACGCCTGTGATGACAAGCGAGTGGCTAGTCGCGGGCGTTGGCAATTTCACTTCCTTCACGGCGGGCACAAACGCGTTCACAAGCGGCGACCATTCCGCGTAATCCCATTCAAGTGGAATAAGCATTGCGCCATTTTTATTTTGGCACACGGTGAGATGAACCGTATGCGCGATGCTTGTGATTGGCGAAATCCGATTTAGATTGGCCATCATTTGCGCCGTGTATTGATAGGAAAATGCCATCAGTTCACTGTCGCTGCCGGCTGCCTCGCGAATAAAATCATCGCGGCCAGGAATTTGTCCCAACTCCGCAAGCGCGTTCACGGTCACGGTCTGTATGGAAGGCAGAATGAGAGTGTTGTTGAGATACGCGTCGCCATCGGCTTTGCTGATTCCCATTTCTTTCAACGTCGCCAAATTTTTCACGCGCAGATCTGCGGGATCCAAGTCGCGCAAAGATTCACCCAGTTTGCCCGTGGTGTTGAAAGCAAACAGCGCCTTGCCCGCGGGACCACCAACGCAACTCATGCCAGCTTGCACGCTAATGTTTCCCAAGAAAATTGGCCACGCGGCTTTGTTCAACGCTTTTTGAAATGTGTCGTTTGAACTATATGGATCCACGCCCAACTTCATGGCCAGGTCGCGTTTCACTTTTGAGAATCCAGAAATATTGTCAATGGCGCTGCCTTCAGCCGCGCTGCCTTTGCGACCACTTGCGGTGTCGGTCACGGTTTGGCCCACTTGATTTAGAAATCCAAATATTCCCTTTGGCACGCTGGCAATTGTGTCGCCTGGTTTGTTCACAAGATTTTCCGCCACCACCAATGGAACTTTCGCGGACTTCTCCACTGCGCCCATAAATTCTTTATTCTGCGACATGGCTTGCAATGCGCCAATTGCGGTCAATTCCGCCACGGTGCGCATCAGCATCATGTTGCCGCTGGCTTCAAACACGCCAAAGTTGGAATCAATGGTGTAATGATTCCAACCCGAATTCGTCGGCACTTGGTCGCGCACCGAAAAGAAAAGTCCTTTGCAATATTCGGGGCGCAGAATGGCGCTGGCACTCAGCACGGGCATTTGTTCAAAGGCGAACTTGCTCGTCAGCGCGTCTTGAGTTGCGGTTTGCGCATGCAGTGCAAGCGTGGCGGCCAGGGTGACGACGGTTGAAACAACTATTGAGGTGATTTTCATGATGTATTGAATAGGGGCAAATGGAGTGTTTGCGTGTCGCAGGAGTGCTCCTAACAATTCCACGCAAAGTAAGCAGTGACGGCTTTCATAATAACGGCGCGCGTCAATTTCAGTGACCGCGTTCTCAATGCAAATGATTACCCTGTCAATGTGTCTTCTCCCGTTCCAAGTCGTCAAAGTTTGCGCGCGCTTGACGGGCTGACTTTTTTTCTAGCCGATGTGCAGGATGGCTTAGGTCCTTACTTGGCGATTTACCTTGTTGCGTATTGTCAGTGGGAGCCCGCGCATGTTGGCGTGGCCATGGCGGCGGTGGTGGTGGGAACATTGTTGGCGCAGTTGCCCGCCGGAGCCATGATTGATCGCACGCGTCATAAACGATTGGCGGTTGTCACCGCCGCTGCTGCGGTTGCCGCA
>CAIWNO010000158.1 GCA_903914045.1 uncultured bacterium
CCGCCGTGCTCGAGCGTGACTTCAAGCACGCGCGCCTTACCGCCGGAGTCAAGCATGGCGGGTTTTTCTGGCAGCGCGCAAATGGAACCGATCAAACCAAAATGTGGATCGCGAATAATTCGCACCGCAACGCCAACAGCCAATTCTCCGCCGGAATCCTGCTTGTTTTCGCTTATTGAGCCAGGCGCGTCATCAAGTGGAACAACAATCTCGGGACGCATCACACCGGCGCGAATTTGCGTTGCGCCATTCACGCTGCATTCACGCCCTTGATGGCCCGCGAGCAAATCAAAGGTGCGACGCGCCATGGCAATCTCGCCAAAACCCTCGGTTAAAATCAGTGTCAGCCCGCACTTCTCGCTGCCAGTGATTGCCACGCCCAAGTCGTAACCAAGAAAATCGCGCAAGTCGGCGTCATCCATTCCGCCAGACACAATCGCCGCCACGCCAATCAACTTCGCCTTGGCAATTGCAGACGCCGTCATGCGCGCGCCGCCAATGACAACGCACCCTTTCATCTCCGGGCGAATTAAATCTTCGTGCAACTCTTCTTCCGCCGCGCGACATGCCAGCGCAATCGCTCCGCGCGCCTCACCGCCCACGCCAAAAATTCCTTGCACAAGCGCGGCGCTGGTTTCAATCACGGCGCCTTCGCTTGCCAACACTTCAACAACTCGCCCAGGCACGTGCGCAAGAATTTGAATCGGTTGCGCGGCTCCGCGCAGCAACACCATGCCGCTCGAATCGCTCACGCTTTCAATCGTTCCCGCGGCGGCGGCCTTCACATCGGTCTTCATCAAGCCAAACATTCCCTTGCTGCGCGCAATCACTTCGCCCGCGCTCACAGCCTCGCCAATTTTCTTCAACATCAATCCAGGCAAATCTTTTGGCGGACACGCAAGCAAGCTGGCCACTTTCATTGGGGTTACATCGCCTTCTAAATAAGTAGATGCGATCACAGTTGCGCCTTGCACACGGTCGCCCAGCGCCACTTGCACCTTGCCAGCCGTGGGCAGAACGCGGCGCGTGCGGTAAACACTGCGGGCGCTGACACGCAGACCTGGGGTGTATGCCTTAGCCATAAGTTGAAGGTAGCACGGGTTGAATGTGGGTTGAATGCTGGTTGAATATGGCGCTTTTGCGCCGCTAGGGGCCATGCGGCAGTGAGAACACGTCGCTGACGGTAAGAATTACAGACTAACCAGCGGAATACATTTCCCAGATTTACGCAGTAATTGGGACTACTTCGTACAGCCCCATACTATTTTTTGCATAAAGTTTTAAAAAAATCAAAAATTGAAGGGTAAAAATTGCTTTTACTGCGTATTGATACACAATTCTGGAGTTAGGGGTTATTTTTCCGGCGTAGGTTTGCCCCAATATTTTGAACGTTAGACCGTTGTTCTCAAAGGAACGCTATGTTTCAATTCACAAATCGGGCAGTATGTGTGGTCGCTCTATCTATAGGTTGCTTTGCGGGGTCAGTGTTTGCTGCCAAGGGTGGCATTTCAGACCAGACGAGCATCATTGCGAC
>CAIWNO010000159.1 GCA_903914045.1 uncultured bacterium
AAAGATGGCGGAGTGACGGTGGATGACATAATGAAAGAGCTGAAAACATTTTCAATCAAGATTAAAAGTTTGGATATTCAGACTTCGCAAGAGCAACCGCGTCAGCGAATGACCTTTCACTTGAAGTTCAAAAAAATTGATTTGGTGCAATTTCCTGTCAAGGTCAGCGAGCGCGTGGGGAAAATGCTGGGCGTGCAAGAAACGCATTGGCACGCGTAATCCATAGTGTTGTTGGTCATTATTTTTCCGTCTTTCATGCCGCGCGCGCGCGCGTTAGAATCTTTCATATGAAGCGTCTTGTTTGTTTATTTGTGCTCGCAATTGCAAGCGTTGTTCGTTCTGGCGTTTGCGCAAGCGAGCCCGCTTCCATATTTTTAAATCAAGAGCTACGTGTGGCTGTCCTCTTCAGCCCTCCATTTTCAATGGAGACCAGCCCCGGTATTTATGGTGGTTTTTCCATTGAATTGTGGGAAAAACTGGCCGCAAAGCTCAAGCTGAATTTCATCTATGTCCCTTGCGCCTCAGTGCCTGAATTGATGCAGAAACTTGAATCAGGTCAAGTGGATGTTGCGGTGACGAACATGGTGGTCACCAGCGCAAGGTTAAAGATGTTCGATTTCACGCAGCCATATTTCAACGGCGGATTGCGCATCATGGTCAACGAAGATCGGCGATTTACTTTCGCAAAATTGTTTGAAGCCTTGGATAAATATGGATACATAAAAATCTTCTTGGTGTTTGGGGCAATACTGTTGGCGATGACCTATGTCGTGACATTGTTTCAACGAAAATTGACCAAGGACTTTCCACAGCGTTGGCACGAGGGGCTCGCTGACTCTTTTTACCATGTCATGTCCGTCGCGATGAATGGCAAGACCAACTACGCGGGAGTGCCTGGGGCGTTGGGCAAAGTGCTTGGGGGAATATGGTTGATGTGCGGAGTCGCGGTGGTTGCGTACATCACATCAAGTGTCACCAGCATCATGACATTGAATAAGTTGAAGAATGAAATCAACGGAGTTCAAGATCTAAACGGCAAGCTTGTCGGAGTGATGAAGGGCACAGCGGCGGAGGAATTTTGCCAGAGTCACCAAATGTATGTGAAGGCATACACCGACCCCAAGGTTGCGGTCGCCGATTTAATCAGTCATCAAATCCAAGCCTTTGTTGGCGAGGCGGCAAGTTTGCAGTACTACGATAAGGCGCATCCCGAACTTCCGATCACCGAGGTTGGCCCCATTTTCAACGATGAGAAATACGCATTTGGGCTGCCAAAAAAGAGCGATTTGCGCACGGAATTGAATATTGAATTATTGATACTGCAAGAGGTTGGTTTTCTGCACGACTTGCAAGTTCGCTACTTTGGGGATTCTTGATCGATCCTTACGACGCTGACTTGCAAGTCACTGAGCTGCATTCATGGCTGCGTGAAGCAGTCGTATTTCATTCATGTTGAACACGCCATCGCGCCTACATGAGGCATGCAAGTGGGGTGAAACAGATATGAACTGAGCTGCGTTGGATGCGCGCACTCCGCCACCAGGAACAATTTCAACAGCGTGATGCGCGAGTGGCATATATGGTTGCTCTGGTGCGTTTGAGTGCGTATTTTTTATAGTGGGACTTGCATTTAACTTTTCACTTGCCGCGGCAGCGGCGTTCATCGCATCGCTTTGCAGAACAGCCATGCGTTGCTCAAGAGTGGAAATTGCGGCGTCCCATCCCAGCACGCCGGCCGTCACAACGCGTTTCATTCCCAGCGCGCTGATGTCGCGCATGCCACGCGCGCGGTCCACAAGCAAATCAAATGTGCGCAGGAACGCCACTTCAAGTTTTAATGAGCGAGCCAGCTCCGCAAGTTCGCCGCACGCATTCATGTCAACATGTCCATCCGCTTGAAGCAAACCAATGGCAACTGAATTGGCACCCGCAGCGGCCGCCGATTTAATTTCTTCTTTGGACGCATCCATGACGCGCTTAGAGGCCACGAATGATTCCACCGTGAGCGTGAGTGGGGAATCAGCAAAGCGCGGACGAATCATGGCCACAATATGCGTATCGACAGCGGCTCGAACACTCTCAATCAGACTTGTTTTTGGCGTCCAGCCTTCACTTGGCAAGTCGTCGCATAGTTCCAAACGCGTGGCAAACGGAGCCGCAAGAACCGCGGATTCAAGCGAGTCAACAGGAACTTCAAGCGTGCATCGCGTGGGCATCAAACACTTGCCAACGCTTGATCAAGCACGCCAACAATAAAATCAGCGTCGGCGCTGTTAATGCACATGGGGGGTTTAATGCGAAGCGTGTTGCCAAACAATCCGCCCTTGCCAATGAGAAGTCCAAGGTCCTTGCACTTCTCAAACACGGCGGCGCATTCTTCCTTGGCGGGCTCTTTGGTGGTTCTGTCTTTCACCATTTCAATTCCAAGCATCAAGCCCATGCCGCGCACTTCGCCAATAAGCGAATGTTTCTCCGCCAACTTGGCAAAGCCCGCTTTCAATTGCGCGCCAATTTTTAGGCAATTTGCCTGCAAACCTTCGCGTTCAATCACGCGCAACACGGCGCGGCCCTGCGCGCATGAAACTGGATTGCCGCCAAACGTGTTGAAGTGAATTCGGTTGGCAATGCTCTTTGCAATCGCTGGTGTGGTCACCACCGCGGCAAGCGGGCAACCATTTCCAATACCTTTGGCCATAGTGACAATGTCAGGCGTGACGCCTTGAGTTTCAAATCCCCAGAAGTGCGTGCCCGTTCTTCCAAAGCCGGCTTGCACTTCATCCGCAATGCACAAACCGCCAGCGGCACGCACATGTTCGTACGCATTTTTCAAATAGCCATTGGGCAACACAACGGTCCCGCCCACGCCTTGAATACTTTCGGCAATGAACGCGCTCACTTGTCCCGATGTTCCAAATTGAATCAGGCTCTTCACATCAAGCGCGTACTTACGGCCAGCGTCGGCGTCGTCTGCGCCAAATTGTCCGCGGTAGGTGTCTGGCATCACGGTGTGTTGCACACCAAAGCCGTGGGGCACATTAAACTTCCATGTGTGGTGCGAAGTGAGCGCCATGGCGCTAGGACTTCCGCCGTGATAGGCGTTTCGCAGGGCAATCACGTCATAATTGCCTGTCGAGGCGCGCGCCATGGTGATGGCTAAATCGTTGGCTTCGGAACCGGAGTTCACGAAGTAGCACACTTTTAAATCGCCTGGCATCTTCGCGGCAAGTTCCTTGGCATACAGCGCCACTTGCGGATTTAAATAAATCGTGGTGGTGTGCACAATAGTTTCTTGTTGCTCAATCGCCGCCTTAGTGACTTCAGGATGGCAATGACCAACACTCACAGTGACAATGCCACCAAAGCAGTCCAAGTAGCGGCGTCCGTTGTTGTCGAACAAGTATTGCGCCTTGCCCTCAACAATCATGATTGGATTTTTGTAGTAGTGAAAAATCGCTGGTGACAAAAATTGCTTGCGCATGGCAAGCACTTCTTCAGGCGATGGACC
>CAIWNO010000160.1 GCA_903914045.1 uncultured bacterium
AGCGGTGATTCGCAAGAGGTCATCAACCGCATGTGCAATGACATTGATGAGGCGAAATTGCATGCGCACTTGCTGACCTACATTTATTTAACCGACAAGGCCGGGCAACAAGTGGCGGCGGCGCTGCTGCGCGCGGCGCATCGCGGCGTGTCGTGCCGTGTATTGGTGGACGGCGTGGGCAGCAAGAATTTTCTTCGCGGCGCGTTGCGCCACCAACTTCAACAAGGCGGCGTGCAGGTGTGTGAGGCGCTGCGCGTGAACATATTGCGCTTCATGATCAGCCGATTGGACATGCGCAACCATAGAAAAATTTTGGTGACGGATGGAATTATTGGGTGGACTGGCAGCCAGAACATCGCGGAAGCTGGATTTGCGCCCAAGGCTAAATACGCGCCGTGGGTGGATTGCTCCGTGCGCATAGAAGGTCCGCTGGTCAAGGAACTGCAAATGATTTTCATTGAAGATTGGTACATGGAATCGCAGGAGGACTTGGATGATGTTTTGAAAATTGAGCCCGCCTTTCAAAGCGATGGCGTGATCGCGCAGTCATTCGCAACTGGACCCAACTTTGCCAATGACGCGGTGACGCAATTGATTCAGTCCGCGGTGCAAATCGCCAATGAGGAAATTGTGTTGACCACCCCCTACTTTGTCCCCGACTACGCCACGCTTTCCGCGTTGGCGGTGGCCGCGCGTCGTGGTGTGCGCGTGCACTTGGTGGTGCCGGCGCGCAACGACAGCATGTGGGTGCGCCTGGCCAGCCGAAGTCTGTTCCGAAATTTACTGGAGTGCGGCGTGCGCATTCATGAATTTCAAAAAGGACTGTTGCACGCCAAGACTATTGTGGTGGATCGCTCCACGGCCATAGTCACCAGCGTGAATTTGGACCGGCGCAGCTTTGAGTTGAATTTTGAGGTGGGCATTATGGTGTACAACGCGGATTTCGCCGGGCAACTGCGCTATTTGCAAAGCAAATACATGGAGGACAGCACGGAAATTTATATGGAAAAATGGGCGCAACGCCGCTGGTTTGATCGGTTGGTTGACAACGCGGGTGGGTTGCTTAGTCCATTGTTGTAAATATTTTTTGCCGTGGCGCCTGAAAATATAAATCACCCAAAGGAGTTGCCCCAAGCAGGCTCTACTTCAATTCATCAATCCAGGCTTGCTGAATGGCTTCCAGAATTTTTTCATTGCTTGGGTGGCCAGGCTGCTCTTGAAATCCTTTGAGCGCTTGCACCAGTGATTTTAATTTTGGAAACGCAATCGTCAGCGGGTCGATGTCTGGGTGCGCATCCACCAAGGCTTCCGCAATCTGAACAACATCAAGCCAGTGGAATGTGTTGTTCATGCGGAGGGACTTTTCAAGTGAAAGTTGAAAGCGAACGCGCGGCGCAACCGGCGCTTGCTAGTGCGGAATTTCCTTCACGGCGTTGCGATTCCACGATGGCACGCGAATTTCAATCTCGCCGTTGCTGATGATCTCGCACTGACACGACAGACGGCTGTTGCGTTGCAAGCCCGGGGCCTCTTCAACTCGGTCTTCCTCGGCTTCGGTTGCCTCGCTGAGATGCTCCATGCCCTTGACAACATAAATGTGGCAGGTGCTGCAAGCGCACACGCCGCCGCAGGCGTGCTCAATGTTGATGCCGTGATCCATGGCGACCTCTAACACATGCTCGCCCACGCCACCCAAGAGTTCCCACTTTTCCTGCTTGGTGCTGGTTAAACCCGCGGGGTCCTCCAAATGAAAAACCACTGGGACAATTGGCGGGCCATGCTCATGATCGGATCGTTTCAAATGCATATGAAGCCATGGTAGGGAACGCTTGCATATTTTTCTTGCATGGGTTTTAGCGGCTTTGGCGTTAGGCTTGCGCAATGGACGTTCTTGGTCTGACCAGCGATGAGTTTGTGCAGCGCATGCAAAGTAGCCGCGCGCGCCGCGACGTCATGCTGAAATACGCCGCCGTGTTTCGTCGCGATGAGGCGGACCCGGAGCATGCGCACGCCGAACTTCCGGAGATTGGCAAGACGGTGGTGGATGGCGAGACCGTGAAGTTCACGCTGAAGGTTGGCGGCGGACTTGAAACTGAAAGCGTGATTATTCCAATGCCGCACACGGGTGGTGGATTTAGCCGCACCTTGTGCGTGAGCAGCCAAGTGGGTTGCGCCATGGGTTGCGGGTTTTGCGAGACCGCGCAAATGGGTTTGCTGCGCAACTTAAGCGCGGCGGAAATTGTGGCGCAGTGGTTCGCGGCGCGCCACCGAATTGAAAATACATTTGACGGCGGCCGCGGGTTTCTCATCAAGAACATTGTGTTCATGGGCATGGGCGAGCCCACGGAAAATCTGGACGCGGTGCTGCAAGCTGTTCGCATTTTGACGGACCACTATGGACCCTCAATCGCCTCCAGCAACATCACCATTAGCACCGTTGGGCGAGTGGCGGGCATTCAAAAAATAGCGGAATTTGCAGGGCAAATTGGCTTTCATCGATTGCACTTGGCGCTCAGTTTGAACGCGCCCAACGACCAAATTCGTTCGCAGATTATGCCCATCAACAAGTCCGAGCCCATCGCGGACATTTTGGCGGCGGTTCGCAGCTATCCAGAAGCGGCCGGTCCAACGTGCATTGAGTATGTGTTGATTCCAGGCGTGAACGATTCCATGGAGCACTGCGATCAAGTGTGCGCGTTGCTGAAAGATGTGCGTTGCTCGCTGAACATTATTCCCTACAACCCGCGGCGCAATAGTCCATGGCCCGCGCCCAGCGAGGAGAGCGTGCTTGCTTTCATTGCGCGCGCCATTGCCAACAAACAATTTTGCAAGCGCCGCGGAACCAAGGGGCGCAGCGCCATGGCCGCGTGTGGTCAACTTGGAAGCGAGGCCATTCGCGCGCGCAAGTTTGTGCAACTTCAAAGTGGCGCAATAAGCAACACGTGAACGCATCTTCATTGAAGACACGTTTATAATTTCAAGACATGCCTTGGTCATGCCCAATGCATATTCAGTTGACATTCAAGACGCGTACTGCGCCATGGTTGTAAATAAAGATCAGCACGCTCCCAACGGCTTCAAGCGCAGACCTCAATCACAGGCATGTATCAACTGCTGCCCTCGCGCATGCGCGCAATGCCCTCGGGAAATGGATACTGCGCAAAGACCGCGGTTTTAGGCACATCCCATAGCGCCACTGGCGGGTAGATATCGCCGCTGAAACCGCCTTGATTCATGGCTTGCAATACAGCCTCAAATGAAGGCTCTTTATTTGCATGATCAAGCAACCGATTACTTTTTGCGCCTAAAAAACTCACGCTGGCAATGGGCAGGCGATCGCGGCGACCCTCCACCATGCGGCTGATGGTGCGGAAGCCGCGAAAAATATCTTCCAATGTGAAATGCTCGCGACCCGCGGGACGCAGCAACGCGAGTATGAGCAATTGATCAAGATCAAATTTCAGAATGTATGGCTCGCGATCGTCCTTGGCGTGCATGCTGACGGCGCTGCGAAACATTTTGGCGAAACTGGTGGCGCTGGACAATGTCCATTGACTGGTTGGAATAAGTTTCAGCAATTCGCCCAACACACCGCGCGCATTATCCGTTTCATTGATGCCACAAATAACGGTGCGGTAGCGACCCTCAACCAAATCATTCAGAAGATGCTGCCCCCACATGATGCGAATGGAGCGCGAACCTGTCAGCGTGCGCGGGTCGCCACGCGGAACCAGCGTGACGCGCGGACCGGTGGTAGGCGCCTCAATTAAACGATCACCATCTCCATTGTAAATTTGAATTTCGCTCATGGCGTAAGAATGCCGCAAGATTCGCCGACGCGCAACCGTGGCGCATGTATGCAAGGACTGCGGCTTTGACAATGCGGGTAGACGGACCCTGAGACGCGACAAAAAACGCCAAAGCGCCAAATCACCCAAGCATGAAAGCATCAAAGCATCAAAGCATCAAAGCGCCATCAACCAAATGTGATCATGGGCACGCACGCTGGCATGGGGTTGAACGCTGGAACCAACAACTTTCCAATGCGGGCTACGCCCATGGGTTCGCTAGTTTCATCATTGAAAAGCGTGACCAACGTCTTCACGGCCACCGCGGCTTCTTTACTGGTCACCGCCGCCGCTTCCAGCAATTTAGGCGGCAAAACAAACGAATCACAATTGGCGCCATCGGCGAACGCCTGCAATGGACCGCGTTGCAGGGAGCGACCCGCGGACATGAGTCCTTGTGTTGAATCTTGCGAGACCGTTCCCACAAGAACAATTGAAGTACCCGCGCCCCAGTTGGACGCTGGACCAATTTTTTTTGCCAATTCTGGCGATGCTTTGGCGATCACTTGCAACGCATCGGCGCACTGGCGTGTTTTTTCATTCACCATTAATTTCACACCCACTCCAAATTCAACCATCAAGCTAGCAATATTGTCGACAACTTTTGCGTCGTTCCATGCGGGATCAAACGCGCCACTGGCATTAAGCCGACTCCAAATTGCGCTGCACACCTGAATGGCACGGTTGGTTGGGGCTTTGCTTTGGGATGAAATACCGATGGATAATTTCACAAGCCAAGGCTGCGCTTTTTGTGGATACATCGCTTGAAAGGAGCAACCACTGGCGCTTGCAAGCGTGGCAATGCATTCCACAGCTGCGCCAACTTGCAATTTTAAAAGCCGAAGCTGATCGTCTTCATATGCCGTGGCTTGCCCTGAGAAGGTGATGGACCCGGAAAGTTCCGTCGCCATTTTTAAATTAGATCGACCACCAAAGTCGTCGCTAAATGCGCCCGCCAAAGCGAATGGAAGAATGGGGATGTCACGTTTAGCCGTGGAAGCAACTTTTTGCGGCGCTTGCGGATTGATCAATCCTTGCTGCGCCAAGGCTGCGGGCGCCAGCAAAAAAGCTGGTAAAGAACCTAAAAGAGTGCGGCGAAGTTGGTCTGCGGGTTGGGTCATGGATTTATTCTCTCAAAGATGCGACAAAATTCAAATACGCCAAGGTAGACATTTACATTTGATCTTCGCATAAGCGAAGTCCCCCGCTTGCTGCGTCCCAACGAAGCGCGAGTTCGCCGCGGCCATCTATAAAATCGCTAAGCCAACGACCGATACTTTGCGCGCGCCAATCATCAGCCGCAAATGGAAGCGGAGCGGCTTCAACAGGCAACCCCTTGGCCAATTTATGCTCTCGATCAATGCGCGCCGCCAACCAACTGGTGAACTCAGCGCGGCTGGTCACCAAATTTGGCGCGATGTTGGTGGCCATGCAACGCGTTTGAAACGCCAACCACATGGCGTCAATGCGCGCGCGCACCGCGGTGTCTTCAAGCAGCCGCGCAAATTCTTCGCGAATGGGCGGCATGCTCTTGGCGGCGCGAATGCAATCCACAATGCGCTGACCGTGGCGCTGCGCCACTGGCTGCGGCACAAAACGAATTTCAGCCAGCGCGCTGATGTTGTCAGGTTTGCGACGCACCAACTCCATCAGTGCTCCATCGGACAACATTGTTCTTTGCGGTTGATCCTCCGCTTGCGCAAGTTCACGTCGCAGCAACACCAACTCGCGCAGAATTGTTTTCACCGCGGGCTTCAGCGGCTCGCCTCGCGAGGCGCGGCGCATTTGCCGATCGGGATCAAATTCCGGCTCGCCCGCCAACTGCGTGGCGCTTTCCTGCATGGCCCAATTCAAGCGGTTTTCCCGCTCCAATTGCTCTTTGATGTGGCTCCACACCAGCGGCAAATAGCGCACGTCATCGGCGGCGTAGCGCAACTGACTTTTGGAAAGCGGCCGACGATCCCACTCGGTGAATGTATGCGCCTTGTCAATGTGAAATCCTGTGAGATGCTCAATGGTGTTGCCAAGACTGCTTGGCCACGGCAACCCAATCAGGCTGGCGGCAATTTGCGTGTCCACCACATGATTCGCGTTGCCATTGATGGCTTGCTTGACGGCCATTAAATCTTGCTCGCCCGCATGCACCAATGTCAACACCGAAGTGTCCGCGACCAATTGATAGATGGGCATTGGGTCAACGCCAGAAAGCGGATCAAGCAACGCCACACGCTCGGCCGTGGAGATTTGCACCAGGCAAATCTTGGGGCGAAAAGATTCCTCGCCAATAAATTCCGTGTCAAAGGCGATCACGCCAACTTGACGCACATGATTCACAAATTCTTCAACGGCCGCCGCGCTTTCGAGAAGTTCGTAGGTGCCCTTGGGGACCATGGCGTGCTCCAACATGGGCTTGTCCGAGTGCTGCTCTTGGTCGCGTTCAGCGTCGGCGTGATGTTGTGCTCTTTTAGATCGATGATGCGACACGAATGCGGACTCCTTCTGTGAAACAAGAGTAGCGAAGTGCGTGGCGGCGCATTACGGGTTGGGATTGGGGTTTTGTGAAGTTTTTTTGGCGGGCGGGCTTGGGGATTTTTTTTTGGAAGCGCTTGCGGACTTTGGCAATGACTTGTTGGCGGAATTGATTGCCTTCTTGCTCTCAACTTGAGTTGCCTTCAAGGGTCGCTTCAACGCTTTTTTTGACGAGGTCGTTCCATCTGGAATCAACCGCTTGCGCACCAAGAGATGGTGGTAATGCTGCGCGAAACGGTGCGCCTCATCGCGAATGGCTTGGCACATTTTCAGCCCAAGATTTTCACGGCCCAAGCGAATGGGCTCGCTCTCGCGCTGCACATAAATAAGCTCCTCTTTTTTCGCCAG
The DNA here is from genome assembly GCA_903914045.1 of uncultured bacterium. Taxonomy (GTDB): domain Bacteria; phylum Planctomycetota; class Phycisphaerae; order Phycisphaerales; family SM1A02; genus SYAC01. The sequence continues at coordinate 6,726 of CAIWNO010000160.1, forward strand.
GCTCACCACAAATGGAGGCTTAGTTTCAAACTCCGCGAAGGCGTCGAGCGCGGAATGTAATTGCCCAACGCCGCCGTCAATTAAAATCACATCGGGATACAACTCGCTGCCCTTGCCTTCTTCACGGTAGCGGCGGCTGACCACTTCGCGAATGGCGGCGTAGTCATCGTTGGCGACGGTTTGAATTTTAAAGCGCCGATAGCGCTGCTTGACGGGACGACCATTCACAAAACACACCAGGCTTCCAACCGTTTCGCCGCCACCCAAGTGCGCAATGTCGATCGCCTCCACGCACTGAATCTCTTGCGACAAGCCAAGCGTGCGCTGCAAACTTTTGCAACCCAACTTCGGGTCCTGAATTGAAATCGTCACTTCCGGTTGCCAGTCGTACTGCGCCTCGTCGCCGCGACGCTCGCGCTCGTCAAGGCGCTCAATGGCCTGCACTTGATCGCGCAAAATAGCGGCTTCTTCAAAGCGTTTTTCATCGCTGGCCTTGCGCATTTCGGCGCGCAACTCCTTCAACATCACGCTGCGTTTGCCCTCTAGAAAACGGCAAAAACGATTGATGTCCTCGCGGTAGCGCTGCGGCGAAATACGATTGGCGCACGGCGCCGTGCACTGCGCCATGCTGTGCAACAAACATGGACGCACCGAACGGTTGCGCGGATCGGTGGAGTCAATGTCAAGCTCGCATGTGCGATATTGAAAAACGCGCTGCAACAATTGCACCGCGTGGCGCAAACTTGCGCCACTAATAAATGGCCCATACAAACGCGCGTTGCGAAATCGCTGCGCCGCTGGATCACGCGTGACAAACACGCCGGGAAATTCATCGCGCGTGGTGATGGCCAGATACGGAAATGTTTTGTCATCAAGCAGGCGCGTGTTAAAGTGCGGCTTTAAATCTTTCACCAGGCGCGCCTCCATCAGCAGCGCCTCCCATGAACCTTCGCAGGGAATCATTTCGATGTCGGTGATCAGCTCCAACATGGGTTGCTTCTTTGGACCCAAGTCCGTGCTGCCCAGAAAATAACTGCTCGCACGCTCGGGCAGGCAATTGGCCTTGCCCACATACAGAACTTTGCCGGCCGCATCCTTCATGAGATACACCCCCGCAACCTCTGGAAATGCCTTGGCTTTGGCTAACAAACCCGCCAAACGCGCGGTCAGTGAAACATTCAAATCACCCTTGGGGGCGGGCGTGTTGGGGTTGTTCTGAGATTCGGCCACAAACAGAGTCTAGGAAATACTTGGCTTTATATAAATGATTGGTTTGAACCCGCCAAAGTGTGTGCTACTATTGCCGCAGTGCTTTCAAAGGCGAAGTTCGCCTAGCACAATTTCTTTCGAGTCATCTTTACAAAGGATCTCACATGAAACTTTTCGCAACACTCACGGCTGGTCTTCTCTTTGGTCTTGCTGCTTGTCAAAGCACTCCAACAACTGCGCCAGGCGCGGTCAGTGGTTGCTGTGGTGGCAAGTCTTGCAGCACCGATGGCGCGTGCAATAAAGACAAGAGCAAGTGCACAACGACCGCTTGCGCAACCAAGGCTGCTGCCGCAAGCCCAGGCGCTGTTTCCGAAACCAAGTCCGGTTGCTGCGCTGATAAGTCAGCGGCCGCAAGCCCAGGCGCTGTAAGCGAAACCAAGTCTGGTTGCTGCTCCGACAAGGCCAAGGCCACAAGCCCAGGCGCTGTCAGCGAAACCAAGAGCGATTGCAAAACATCATCTGGTTGCCCAATGACTGGCGCAGGTTCCTGCCCATTTGCCGCTAAACCAAGCTGATAAATTCACTGCATGAATGCGCTTGCAAGTCGCAATGACTTGAAAGCGCTTCATCAAAGATGACTCGACTTTGGGCGGCTCGCACACGCGGGCCGCCCATTTTATTTGTGCCGCCAAATTATTTCAGCGCGCAGCCGCTACCATCACCGCGCAAATGCAAAGCAATGACACTGCTCTTTTAATTCGCGGCGGTCGCGTGGTTGATCCGTCGCGCAACGTTGACGCGCGCGCCGATGTGTTGATTCAGAACGGTCGCGTTGAAAAAATTTCTGCCACTCCCATCACGCACAGTGGCGCCACGGCGATCGACGCGGATGGTTGCCTGGTGTGCCCGGGATTGATTGACCCGCATGTGCATTTGCGCGAGCCAGGCGGCGAACACAAGGAAACTATTCATACCGGCGCGCAGGCCGCCATTGCCGGCGGCTTTAGCAGTGTGTGTTGCATGCCCAACACCACGCCCGCGCTGGACCTGCCAAGCCTTGTGGATTTTGTGCGCTTGAAGGCGAAAGAAGCAGGTTTTGCGCGCGTGTTTGTTGCCGCCGCCGGAACGCTTGGCCGCGCTGGCGAAAGTCTGTCGCCCATTGGCGCCATGGCGCTTGCGGGCGCGGTCGCCTTCACCGATGACGGCGATGGAATTGCAAACTCCGCCGTGATGCGGCGCGTGTTGCTGACATGCAAAGCCGCGGGCCGCGCGTGGATGCAACATTGTCAAGACGCCGCGCTCACTGTCGACGCATCCATGAACGCCGGTGCCATTGCCGCCAAACTTGGATTGACAGGTTGGCCCGCCGTGGCCGAGGAACTTATGTTGGAGCGCGATGTGCGCTTGAACCGCTCGATTGGTTGCCGCTATCACGCGCAACATCTTTCGTCTGGCGGCAGCGTTGACATTATTCGCCGCGCCAAAAGCGAGGGACAGCCCGTGAGTGGCGAGGCTTCGCCGCATCATTTGTTGCTGACGGACGATGCATGCGATGGCTGGAACACCATGGCGAAAGTGAATCCGCCACTGCGGCGGCCCGAGGATATTGACGCGCTTCGCCGCGCGGTTGCCGATGGAACCATTGAAGTGCTTGCCACCGATCACGCGCCGCATACCGCAAGCGAGAAGGCGAAAGATTTTTCCGCGGCGCCATTTGGTTGCATTGGTTTGGAAAGCGCGCTGCCCATGTACGCCAAGGCGCTTATTGAAACCGGCTTGATGAAGTGGCCCGATGTGATTGAGCGCATGACGGTTGGCCCCGCGAAATTGCTGGGTTTGTTTGAGCGCGGCTATGGCCGCCTGCATGAAGGTGGACTTGCGGATGTGAGCGTGATTGACATTGGCGCCAAGGTGACCATTGATGCCAACACATTCCGCGGCATGAGCCGTAATTGTCCGTTCAATGGAATGCAGGGAACGGGTCGCGCGCGCGCGGTGATTGTGAATGGAAAACTTTTTGATCTGACGCGCGCGAATTGGTTCGAGGTCGCTTGAGTTTGGATCCGTCTCAACAAGATCGCAGACGCGTTCGGGTGATGGATTGGTTGTACACCACAATCGCTGCGCGGCCCAAGTGGATCATTGCGGCGCTTACGGTGGCGGCTTTGGTGTGCGCTGGAATTAGTTTTCAATATTTAAAATTGGACGCCGATACCGATTCGCTGATTGGCGAGGACCAGCCGTTTTTAAAGGATTGGCGCCGCTTTATTAAGGATTTTGGCGACCTGGAATATGCGATCGCGGTGGTTGATCCGCGCGGCGACGCCCCCGCCGCCGACCGCGCCGTGCGCGAGTTAAGCACGCGCTTGGCCACGCTGGCCAGCGTTGCAAAAGTACACGGCAGCATTGACGCGCAAGATCAGTGGCGGCTTGCGCCCCGCGCCATGAGCGACGATGAACTTGCGGGTCTTGCCGATGCCGCAGGCGCGCTTCCAATTTTGGCGGCGCGCCCAACGCTTGCGCAACTTTTAAAAGATGGCGAAGCACGCGTGAAACTTTTGCTAGATGAAGGCGCGAAGATGGATGCGACCACGCAACGATCAACCGCCGCCAACGCGTTCATGTTGCTGGGCGTGGGTGCAAGTGGCCAACCTAACGCCGACACATTGCCGCTTGCCACGGCGCTGCAAACGCGCTGGCTAAGCAACGAAGGTGGCGCGTTGCGCTTGGTGTTGGTCATGCCCAAGAAAAATTACGAGTCACTTGCGGTGGTGGATGAATCGTTGCTGGAAATGCGCAAAGTGATCGCGGAGATTCAGGCGAAGGAACCAACCATTGAGATTGGCTTAACGGGCAAACCAGTTTTGCAAGCCGATGAAATGGAAACCACCAGCTCGGACATGAATGTGGCGTCCATAGTTGCATTGGCGTTGTGCGCGGGGTTGTTCATGATTGTTTTTCGCGGAGTGAAGCGGCCGCTCTTTGCGGTGGCGGCATTCTTGGCGGGCGCGGCGCTGACCTACGCCGCGGCGACCGTTATGATTGGCAGTTTGAACCTGCTCAGCGTGGTGTTCATGCTGGTGTTAGTGGGCGTGGGTTTGGACTACGGAATTCACATGATTGCCCGCTATTTAGAAGGTTTGCGCCACATGGACAGCGCGGCCAGCGTGCGCCACATGATGCGCACCGCGACGCCCAGCATGTTGGCGGGCGCGGCCGTGAGCGCGGGAACTTTTCTGATCGCCATTTTTGTTCCCATGCAAGGGCTGCGTGAACTTGGAATTATTTCTGGGGTTGGGTTGCTTCTATGCGCGGCCACCATGGCGATTGGATTGCCAGCGTTGCTGTTGTGCTTTGACAAGCGCGGCGCGGATGATTCAAAGCAGCTTTCCTTTTTTGCAAGCAGAACTGTGATTGCGCAAACTCATTCAAACGCTCCAATCAACCGCCACAGAATGTTTGTTGCAATTTCTTTGCTGGCCATGGTTGCGGGCGTTGTGATTGCGTGGGAACGCGTGGGCTTTGAAAGCAATCTGCTCAAACTTCAAGCCGCGGATTTATCAAGCGTTTCGTGGCAGCGGCGCTTGCAAACCGAAGGCGGAAACTCAACTTGGTTTGGCGCGGTGATTACGGATTCATTTGACAAGGTCGCGCCGCTGGTGGAGAAAGCCAAGTTGCAACCGCTGATCCGCAATTCTCGCAGCGTTCTAGATTTTGTGAAAGCAGATTCGCCGCGGCGCAATCAAATGCGCGCGGTGATTGCTGGCGCAAACGCCGCGGTCAATGCGAACGCAAGTGAGGCAACCAGTACCAACGCAAGTGCTGGCGCGCAAACCGCGTTGTCAACCGAAGCCAATACCACATCAAGGTTGCTTGAATTTGCACAACGCGCCGGCGACCGCGTGGAATCACTGGCCAATGGCGCCAACACCGCAGGCGCGCCCGCCAAGGATGTCGCCATGATTCGCAACCTTGCGCTGTCCTTGCGCGCGTTGCGCAACGCGCTGGAAACCAATGAAATCACTGCAAAAACGCGCGCCGATGAATCCATTGCGCTGGCCGCGTTCGCGGCGCAGCAACTGCAGATTGGCGCGGGCCTTTCACTGCGCGACTCGCTGCCCCCCGCGGTGCGCGACTCGTTCAGCAGCGTCAACAATCAGTTCGCCATTCTGTTGCACCCGCAAGAGGACATTTGGGAACCAGGCGCCATGGCTCCATTTGTGGCCGCCATGCGCACCGTGGATCCATCGGTCACCGGCGCGCCAATCACGGTATTTGAAAGTGTGCAACTTATGCGCGCAAGTTTTGTGTGGCAAGGATTAATCGCCAGCGCGTTTGTGTTGGCGCTGCTGTATGTGGATTTTCGCAGCGTCAAACTAACGGCTATTGCGTTTCTAAGTTTGCTTGCGGGACTCGGCTGGACCGTTGGCATTATGGGCTTACTGAAGATTCCATTCACGCTGGCCAATTTTTTCGCCATTCCAATTATGATTGGCCTTGGCATTGACAGCGCCATTCACATCACGCACCGAGTTCTAGAAGGCGGACTGACGCATGGCTTTGGTAGCACGCGACGCGCCGTCATTGTGACGGCTATCACCACCACGATTGGATTTGGAACGCTGCTCTTTGCGCAACACCGCGGTCTGCGCGGGCTTGGCGAAGTGATGACCATTGCAAGTTTGTGCTGCTTGGTTTCCGCGGTGTGGTTGCTACCAGCCATGTTGCGTTTGATGGGGTACGACAAGTTCACGCATCATCACTAGAATAATGCGCATGGATTTGTACCTGACGATTTGACAAACACGCCCGCCTAACATCCCACCGCAACACATTTACAAATTTCATCCAACTCAAAGTTTCATGAACCACATTCCAAAATTCCATCATCTTGCAATGA
>CAIWNO010000161.1 GCA_903914045.1 uncultured bacterium
TCACCACGATTTGTCACCAACGCTCCGCCCACCACATCGCTGTGGCCGCCCAAGTATTTGGTGACCGAATGCATGACAATGTCAAAACCCATTTCAAGCGGCCGCTGCAACATGGGCGTGGCGAATGTGTTGTCGCACACGCTAATAATGCCGTGCTTCTTTGCAATTGTTGCGATGGCCGCAAGGTCGACCACTTTCAGCGTTGGATTGGTGGGAGTTTCAACCCACACCATGCCGGGCTTTTTCTTTTGTATCGCCGCCTCAAAGAGCGCGGGATTGGTCAGGTCAACATACACAGGCGCAAGTCCAGCGCTACGTTGACGAACTTTTGAAAATAGTCGATGGGTTCCGCCGTATACATCGTCCATGCTGACAAGAGTGTCGCCGGTGTCGAGTATTTCCAAGCAAGTGCTAATGGCCGCAAGTCCACTGGCAAACGCAAAGCCGCCGCACGTGCGCTCTTGTTCTTCTGACAGTCCGCTGGATTCCAAATTGGCGATCGCGCGCTCAAAGGCAAAGCGCGTGGCGTTGTGACTACGTGAATATTCAAACCCTTTGTGAACGCCAGGACTCTCTTGAATAAATGTGCTGCTGGTTGCAATCGCAGGCATGACAGCGCCTGTCACGGGGTCCGGATGTTGACCGCCATGCACGCAACGACTTTCTAAATTGAGATGTTCGTGAGCCATGGCACGATGCTAACGGCTGCGGAAATACTGTCCTTGTTCGGCAACGGCGGGGGTGTATGTGTCACGCTGGCAATCACACCTTGAATTCCAACTATGGTCATTTGCGCCGCAATACACACCAAAATGAATCCCATGATGCGCGTGATGGCGTTGGTGCCGGACTTGCCAAGCACTTTTTGAATCAAGATTGCTTTATCAAGCACAATCCAAGTGACAAAGCACGCCAAGGCAACGGCGATAGTGGCGGAAAGTAAATCGCTCCAGTGACCATCGCGAAAGTGACTGCTTTCCGCAATGGCCACGGTCATGGCTCCAGGTCCAGCCAGTAGCGGCATGGCCAGTGGAAAGAACGCTGAACTATCACGCACTACGGCGTCGCGTTCCTCCGCGGGACTTGATTTGGACTCCAGTTTTACGTCAATCAAATCCAGTCCAATCTTGGCCAAAATTAAACCGCCGCCCACTTGCACCGCCGACACGGTTATTCCAAAGAATGAAAGAATGGAGCCGCCAAATCCTAGGAACAAAATCAAGATGCAAAATGCGTACACGCAGCCAAGCAACGCGGTGCGTTTGCGCACGGCGGTTGAATCGTTGCATGTGATCGCCAAGAAAATTCCCACCGTGCCCAGCGGATCAATCAGCGCGATCAGCGACACAAATATGGTCAAAATGCCAGGAATATCCATTAATTTTGAGCTTTAGAGAAGTTTCTTGCGCAGGTAATTGATTAAATCAATGCGCGTGATGATGCCGTAGAAATGGTCGTCGTCGGCCACAATAGCCACGCGGTCGGCGCGGAAAATTGGGTGCAGGTCGTTCACGCTGGACTTTGGTGAAATGATTTCCAAGCGGCTGGTCATGAAATCGCTCACGGGCAATTTAGAAATATTGCCGCTCTTGACCAGCGCCAACAGCACATCGCTCTCATCCAGAATTCCAACCACGCGGTCCGCGGCGTCAAGCACCACCAACTGGCTTACGTCATACATATGCATCCTCTTGATGGCTTGCTGAATCGGCATCTGCGGACTCAACACATAGTCCTCGCGGTCCATGTGGCGGCGGGAAATTAAATCGCGCAGATCGCCGAATGTTTTGCGCTGAATAAATCCATTGTCGATCATCCATGGATCGGAGAACATTTTGCTGAGATACTTGGCGCCGGTATCGCAGATAAGCGTGACCACGCGCAACGGTTTGGTTTGCTCGCGGCAAAATTTCAGCGTGGCCGCCAGCAAGGTGCCAACGCTGGAACCCGCCAAAACGCCTTCTTTTTTCAGCAATTCGCGCGCGGCGTGAAATGCCTCCGCGTCGCTAATGGCGTAGGCCTTGTCAACCAACTTCAAGTCCAAAATACTGGGCACAAAGTCCTCGCCAATTCCCTCCACCAACCATGAGCCCGCTTCAACGGTGCGGCCCTCGTTGACCAGTGGCTCAAGAATGGAACCAACAGGGTCCGCCAAAATCATTTGCAATTTCGGATTTTTAGATTTCAGAAATCGACCAACGCCAGAAACTGTTCCGCCAGAACCAACGCCCGACACAAACGCGTCAATGTTGCCGCCCATTTGCTCCCATATTTCCGGGCCCGTGGTCTCTTCATGCGCGCGCGGATTGGCCTCGTTGGCGAATTGATTCACATAGAAATGTCCGGGCCGCTCAGCGGCAATGCGCGCGGCAATGTCTTGGTAATACTCGGGGTGACCCTTGGCCACATCGCTGCGAGTCAGAATCACCTCGGCGCCCATGGCGCGCAAGTGGCTGATTTTTTCATCGCTCATTTTGTCGGGCACAACCACAACCAACTTGTAGCCCTTTTGCGCCGCCACCAACGCCAGCGCCAAGCCCGTGTTGCCAGCGGTGGCTTCAACAAGCGTGCCGCCTGGCTTCAGCGCGCCCGAAGCCTCGGCCTCTTCAATCATGGTCACGGCAATTCTGTCCTTAATGGAGCCGCCCGGATTCATGTTCTCCATCTTCACAAACAACCGACATGGTCCCGTGTCCAAATGTTTCAACTCCAACATGGGCGTGTTGCCGATCATTTCTAAAATGCCGCCAAATACAGGGGCAATTGAACGCTCCGCGATTGTGGAAGTGGACTTCATATTTCAAGTGTACCGATTGGCAATCATGCATACCAACATTGAATTCTTGGTCACAATAGCGCCATGAAGTCGCCGAACAAAGTGTCCAGCCACGGCGCGTGGACCCTTGAAGATTTTCAAGGGCAGCCCGAGTTGCGCCAAGCGGGGGACAAGCCTGGAACGGGCGTGCGCGCCGATTGGAAATCGCTGCGTCTACCAGATGGCGCCAACTCGCTGCGCAATCAACCGCTTGGCCGCGCGGTTGGAAAAGATATTCGCACCGCCCTCGACGCGACCGCTGGTTTGGGTTACGACACGTTCGCGCTGGCCATGCTTGGTGTTGAAGTGTTGGCGTGGGAGCGCGATGCGAATGTGTTCGCGTTGCTTGCGGCCGAGTTGGCGCGCGCCAAGCGCGACGAGAAATTATCCGCTGTCGCGGCGCGCATTCAGATTGAACACGCCAGTGCTCACGCGCGCTTGCCAACACTGCGCACCAAAGTTGGATTCACATTGCCGCTGTTCACGGCGCGCGAATTTATTGTGCCCGACATGATCTTGCTTGATCCAATGTTTGGCGGCGAGCGCGGCGCGGCGAAACCTTCTAAGGAAATTCAGGCGCTTGCCGCCACGGTGGGCGCCGACGCCGACGCCGACGCGCTGCTTGACATGGCCATTGCCGCCGCCACTAAGCGCGTCATTGTCAAACGCTCGCGCCTTGCGCCGCCGCTTGCGGGCCGCGCGCCGGATTGGATAATCAAAGGCAAATTGCTGCGTTTTGATGTCTACCGCGCCGGCGCGCTTTGAAATGCGCACTACACTTTGCGCGTGGCCCATCCGCGATGCATTGTTGAAAAACTTCCCGCCGTTGGCGACATCGCGTGGCTGAGCAAAGATGAGGCCAAGCACGCCATGGGCAGTCGGCGTCTTGAAGCTGGCGACTCTCTTGAGTTGGTCGACGGCCGCGGAGGCGTTGCGCTATCCACAATTTTGCCAACGCGAAACGCCGCGGGCGAAACTGGCGCCAAGGTTTCCGCTTCTCACATTCATCCACGCTTGACGCCGGACATTCATGTTGCGGCGGCCATTCCCAAAGGCGATCGCTTGGCCACCATGCTTGACATGCTTGGGCAACTGTCCGTCGCGTCATTCACTCCGCTTGATTGCGAACGCAGCGTTATTCCAGCCGACCGTTTTGACGGCGCGCGCGCGCACCGAATTTTTGTGGAGGCGCTGAAGCAAAGCCGCGGCGCGTGGACCACGCAAGTCGCCAGCGCGCACACGCCCACTTCATGCGTGCAAATGTGCCACGCCAAAAATATCGCCGCCTACATTGCGCATCCGGATGGGCAACCAATCGCAAAAATAAAAATGGACCAACCTAGCTACATGATGTTGATTGGTCCCGAGGGCGGATTCACCGACGCGGAAATCGCCGCCACCGAAGCCGCGCACGCGACACGAATTTCTCTTGGAGCAACAACGCTTCGCATTGAAACGGCGGCCGCAATGACCGCGGGTTTTGTGCGCCTTTACGCACAAAACCAAGTTGGGTAATGGAGTGCAACGGGATCGAACCGTTAACCTCCGCCTTGCAAAGGCGGCGCTCTCCCAGTTGAGCTAGCACCCCAGTGGGGCAAAGTATAGGGGCAAACAGTTATTCGTTATGGAAAGAATTTCTATTTTCCAAATTTATTGAATGGGTCGAACTTGTCCAGATTTACGCGTGGTCAGAATTTCAACAGCTGACGGATCGATCACGCTGACACGCAGTGCCTCGTCGTAACGCTTCTCGCCACGAATGCCAACAAGCGTTCCAAGCATGGTTGCCAGTTGCGCTGGATTCTTTGCCGTCACATACGCCACAGTCTGGCCAACGGCTGGATCAACCAAGCGATAGAGAAGCGGTAAACGCTTGCCGTCATAAATACTGCTGGCGTTGAGAACGCCAACCACGGTGTAGTCGGAGCGGGCCTCAAGCGCGATCTTGATCGCGCGAACTTGATCGGTGTCAGCATCAATGGAGGTGCGCATTTCCTTCAGTTGGCGAATGCGTTGTTGCGCCTCAATTTGAACAATCAGTTGCTTGACGCGCGTTTCAACAACGTTCTTAATCTCCGCTTCGCATTCCGGGTCGTTCATCAGAATCATGTAGCGATCCTTCAATACGCCCACTTCGCTAGAGGCCAAGGGTTCCGCTTTCACGGTGACCCAAATCACTTCCAGGTCTTTTAACGATTGGCGGCGCTTCTCTGCCGCAATCATTTGCGGAGTTTTGACAACTGGTGGTGGTGGAACCACGACAATTTCCACGGCTTTTGCCGCTGGTTTAGCGGTTTCTGTTGGGGCAGGCGTGACAACCGTTTCCGTGATCACGGTCTCTTGCTTGGTTTCCTGCGTCATCACCTCGGCTGGCGCGGTGTTGGTGGCTGGAATGGTTTCAGTGACTTCGGTTGTCTTTTCTTCAATCACTGCGACTGATTTTTCATTCGCGGTGGTGGCAGTCACTGGAGCCACTACTGCCGCCGTTTTAATTGGCGCAGATTTGGCCACGGGGGCTTGCGTTAATTTAGTGGCTTCGCCAGTGCTGGCGCGGCGAATGAAGCTTGAATTCACAAAGGCTGTGCAATTTGCAGGAACGGAAATTTTGTAGACCTTCTCGCGCTCGCCGTTAATGGTGGCGACCACCTTAAGCATTTGTCCAGAGTTCACTTTGCCAATCGCCTTATAGGATGAGTCAGGGTTTCCATCGGCTGCAGTATTTGGCGCACGAACATCTGTCTCAGCGTTCACGGTCAGTGTTTGACCATCAGGTGATAGAACCACTTTGTCGTTGGCCAAAACGTATCCATATATGGATTTGAATGAGGGACCACTGGTGCGAATGGTGGCCCAGCCAAAGTTCTCTTCAACGACTTCAACCACATCACCTTGGGACAGCTTTCCAAAGGGATACGAGCTTGACACACTTGGACCGCAACGAATGTAGACATCATTCGCTGTGATGGTTCCGGTGTACGCCTTGCTTGGCGCCGCGGCTGGCGTTTGCGCAAAAGTGGTTACGTTGAAAACGGGAAGAACGAGAACGATCAGTAGGAGAGCCAATTTCATCTAGCCGATTCTACGCATTTTTAATTTGTATACAGTGCTCACTTCATGATTCTGCGACGGTTTCATCAGGTAAGCGTATGTGCCATTGTCACGGCGGTTTGCGTGTGTTCCTGTACATCGCCCATGGATGATCCCGATGGAACCGAGGGTTTGCGCCACGCCATGGATACCGCCGTCGCCCGCGAATTAGTGCAGGCTCCGGTGCAAGATCCAGTGAAGCCCGTCACGCGCGAAGTGAATGAGGTGTTCAACGCGTTGCAGAAACGGCGCGCTCAACTTGATTCATTGGGTCCACAAATCTCCGATGTTGGTCCAGGTCTGCCTCTGGGCAGCGACTTGTACGGCAAGCCCTATCCCGAAGTGAATTTGTCTTTGAAGGACGCCATTCGAATTTCCGTGGAGCACAATCTTGGAACGCAAGTTGCGCGCTTGCAACAAGGCGTGACGCAAGCGGAGTTGGTGGCGGCGCAAGCCGCATTTGATTCTTCGTTTGTGGCCAGCAGTCAGGCGAATATTTCAAACGCTCCGGCGCAAGACATCAATACCAATGGAGCCTCTGTTCCTATTCCCGTTGACTTCATGAATCAATTTCGCCAGTTCAATTTTTCCAGCGGCATTCAAACGCCAATGGAAACAGGCGGACAGTTCAGCGCCACGGTTGTGAATCAATACACCAAGCTGTATCCAGAAAGTGGCTACTCGCCCAATCCCGCGTGGATCAACAGCGTGCAACTTGGCCTTACGCAGCCACTTTTACGTGGTTTTGGAAGCGATGTGAACATGGCCGGCATTCGCCTTGCGCGCAACAATGATCGGCGCAGTTTGCAACAGTTGCGCGCCAACTTGCTCTTATTGTGTCGCGATGTGGAGGCCTCTTATTGGCAAGTGGTTCTGGCGCGCCAACGCGTGGTGACGGCGCAGTGGCTTGTGAAGGTGGGCACTGAGTTGCGCGATGTGCTTTCCAAGCGCCGCAGTTTTGACGCCACGCTTGCCAACTACGCGGACGCCGTTGCCAAGGTGGAGGATCGCAAGAGCCAAGTGATCCGCGCGCAACGCGAAGTGACCGCGGCCGTGGACAAATTAAAAGTGCTCTTGAATGATTCCAATTTTCCCGTTGGCGATGAGACCATGATTGTGCCCACGGATTTCATGGTTGATGAACCGCTTGCATTTTCATTGAAGGACGCCATTGGCACTGGCGTTGATCAAAGTCCGGTGATCACGCAAGCATTGCTTGGCGTTGATGACGCAAGCATTCGCCAAGTGGTTGCCGACAACGGTCGCTTGCCCTCGCTGAACTTGACGGCGCAGTTGCAATTTCAAGGCATGGATCAGCAGAACGGAAATTATGGCGAGGCCTGGAGCGAGGTTGGCGCGGCCAATTTCATGAGCTATTTGGTGGGCGCCA
>CAIWNO010000162.1 GCA_903914045.1 uncultured bacterium
CCGCCGACCGTTCCATACGACTGGCCAACGAACATGCCATGGACACTTCTAGTCCCGCTGCAATTGCGCTTGCTATTCGCGTGAGCCACGAACTGGACAAAGGCGCGGATGGACAAGATGTCGTGGCGCGAAATCGCTTGGAAAAGGCTGTAAATATAGGTGCAACCACATTTCCAGATCATCCTGATTTTGGGTTGTGGCAATTGGAGCGCCAGGTTTTAGCCACGGAGGCGTTGGCGGATAAACGCAAGTGCGCGCTGACAATATCAGCGCCCACCGCGGTGTTGTCGCAAAGCGTGGTGGCGACCAACGAGTTGCGCGACCGTTTAAACGCCGCACAAGCGTGGATTGAATCTGAAAATGGAAATCATCAAGTTGCACTTGATTGCCTTGCCCGCAGCGGTGGACAGACATTGGGTCCAACTGGGTCGGCTCGTCGATTATCCGCAAAAATTTCCGCCAACGCAGCGTTAGGAAAAGATATTTCAACTGATGAAGAGTTGCTGGCCGCAAATAATAAAAATTCTGAATTGATCTCGGGTCTCACCGCAAGACAATTACGCGCCTTGATGCCAAAGGAGCGTTGGTCCGAATCACTGCCCACGTTGAACTCCACTCTTTCGCTATCGGCAGTTTCGCTTTTAAAGACACTCTCCATGAGCAACTCAACTGACGCCGTCGCCTGGCTTGACTTGGCGGATTTACTGCGATTTGCAGGCGAATTTGAGAAATCCCAAGCCACCTACGACAAGTCACTGGCGTTCAAACCTAACTCCAAAGAGGCCCTGCTTGGCAAGGCGGAGTGTTTGTTCGCGCGGCGCACGGACGCCTCGCTTGGAGAAGCCATGTCTATTTATAAACAACTGCTTGCGGGTCATGAGTATGAGCCCAACCCCGCGCAACGCGATCAGGCGTGGTGGCTGTGCCAATTGCGTCAACTGGAAATTTTGCGCGCCGCCAATCGCTGGGATGAACGAGCGACCATGCGCTTGGGGCGCTTGAAAGCACTTGATGAATCGCTGAACTCGCAAGAGTTCGCAAGCGCATTTGCCAAAGCCGCCAATCCATAAGCTAGCGCAAGCGCCGCAATATCAATCGTGCTTGGACATGGTGGATGTGTTTGTGCAAGTCATGGACAACAATGTCGCCACCACCTGCGCCAATGGCACCACTTGTTGGGCGCCGCCATCCAAATTCTTGATCGCAACCGCGCCCTCGGCCATTTCAGCGCCCAGAATGAGCGCGGTCCGCGCGCGGCACTTGCCCGCTTCACTAAGCAATTTGCCCACGTTTTTGGTGGCTTTCCACGAGTGGCGCGCGTGCAAACCGGCGCGTCGAATTTGCATAAGCAACGCCGGCAATTGCTTCTCGGAGGCGTCGCTTCCATCGGAGATTAAAAACACATCGGGCCGCGGCAACAATTGCGCGCCATCTTTGGGCAGCAATCCCTTGTCCGCCAACACAAGTCCCAGCACAACATCACCCATGCCAAAACCAATCGCCGGCATTTTTGGTCCGCCAAACAATTCAACAAGCCCGTCATAGCGACCGCCACCCGCAATGGCGCGCTCCTTGCCCGCGCACTCGTGCACTTCAAAGACGGTGCCGGTGTAGTAGGCAAGCCCACGCACAATTCCAAAATCCCATTGGCACCAATCTGTAAGTCCAAGTGAATTTAATTTCTCCGACAACTCCGCAAGTGGCGCAAGCACATCCGCGCCCACGCCAAGCGAGGCGGCGACTTCATTCATGCTGGCCGTCACCGGAAGTTTGGTTGCCGCAATTGCGGCGAATCTTTTTTGCGCCGCGTCATCAAGTCCAAGCTTCAGCGCGCGCGTTTGAAATTCCTCAGGCGACA
>CAIWNO010000163.1 GCA_903914045.1 uncultured bacterium
CAATCGCGCGCGCGCCGCGCAGGTGGCGGACATCGCCAAACAGTTCGGCATTTCGCTGGTTACTTTTCACGCTGGGTTTTTGCCCGCGCATGTTGGCGACCCAGCGCGCGCCACCATGATCACGCGCCTGCGCGAGGTGATTGATTTGTTTGCCAACGTCGGCGTGCGGGTTGCGTTTGAAACGGGCCAAGAAAGCGCGGACACCTTGAATGGCGTGCTTGATGAACTTGATCGCGCGCATGTGGGCGTTAATTTTGATCCCGCCAACATGCTGTTGTATGGTTTAGATGAACCACTATCGGCGTTTGAAAAACTTCTGCCGTGGGTCCGCCAAGTGCACGCCAAGGATGCAATTGCCAGCGGAAAAACCGATGTTTGGGGCAGGGAAACCGCGGTTGGTGCGGGGCAAGTACCGTGGCAGAAGTTCATGTGGTTGGTTTCAACGCTGCCAAGCGAGGTGGCCGTGGTGATTGAGCGCGAGGGCGGTGAGCGGCGCGTTGAGGAAATTGTTGCTGCAAAAAACTTCCTTCAACCTATGCTCTAAGCAAGAGGCCAACATATGCCAACGTATGTCTATGAAGTCATCATGCCAAATGGAGAAGCCGGCGAGCGCTTTGAAGTTTTTCAACCGCTCAGCGATCCCGCGCTTGAGAAGCATCCAGAAACTGGCGCTCCTGTGCGCCGCGCCATTGTGTTGCCGCAAGTGCAAACAACTTCTGATAAAGGTCGCTACTCAAAATCAAATTTGGAGCGGCTTGGTTTTTCCCGCTTTGAAAAGCGTGGCGATGGCCACTACGAGAAAACCGCCGGCCAAGGTCCCGACGCGATTTCAGCGGATGATTAGGACGCGTCCATTATGAAGCCAATTGTGCCACCCGCGATCCGTGTGAAAGAATTAACCACGCTGTTGGACCGCGCTAACGAGGCGTATTACACGCACGCCGCGCCATTCATGAGCGATCAGGAATTCGACGTTTTGCTTTCGGAATTGGTGGCAATTGAGAAAAAAAATCCTGAGCTCGCTGATCCGCATGGCCCTGCCGCGCGTGTTGGCGGCGCGCCAAGCAAGGGCTTTGTCAGCGTGGCGCATCGCGTTGCCATGCAGTCCATTGACAACACGTACGACATTGCGTCATTTCGAGAGTGGTATGCAAAGTGCGAAGCCGCGCTGGGCGCACAGCCCGTTGTTGTGGCGGATCCAAAGATTGACGGAGTCGCAATTTCTTTGCGCTATGAGGCGGGCGTGTTGACGCAGGCGCTGACGCGTGGAGATGGCGTGACGGGCGACGATGTGACAGCCAATATTAAAATGATTCGCAGCGTTCCGCTTCGCCTTAAGGGTGTGGCGCCAAAAGTGTTGGAGGTGCGCGGCGAAATTGACATGCCGTTCGCCAGTTTCGCTCGCGTGAATGCGCAGCGTGAGAAAGAGGGTGAGCAGTTGTTTGTGAATGCGCGCAACGCCGCCGCGGGCACGCTGAAAAGTTTGGACCCCGCCGTGGTGCGCGCGCGTGGTTTACGTTTCACCATTCACGGGCTTGGTGAATGCGACGCCATGGACATTGGCACATACTGGAAAATGCTTGAAAAATGCAGGGGATTTGGCATTCCCACCAGCGCTCGCAGCATGCGTTGCCACGACTGCGCAATGGCATGCGCCGCCATTGAAAATTTTGACAAGGAGCGCGCGCAACTTGATTACGGCGTTGACGGAATGGTGGTCAAGATTGATTCGCTGCCCATGCGCGAGAAACTTGGCTCCACCAGCAAGTCACCGCGCTGGGCGATTGCGTTTAAATATCCAGCAGAGCGCAAGACCACAACGCTAGTGAACATTGAATGGCAAGTGGGCAAGGGCGGCACGCTCACTCCGCGCGCCACCATGGAACCGGTGTTTGTTGGTGGAAGCACGGTGCGCCACGCCACGCTGCACAACATTGAGGAGATTTGGCGCAAGGACATTCGCGTG
>CAIWNO010000164.1 GCA_903914045.1 uncultured bacterium
AATTCGCCGCCTGCGCGCAAGCGCTGAGAAGGAACTTGCAAACACATTTAATGTGCGCGCCTTTCATGACGCGCTGCTGTGCGATGGAGCCCTGCCGCTTGATGTGCTTAGCACGCGCATGACAAAGTGGATCGCGGCGCGCAAAAGTGAAATGCCGATTCAGAAACCAGGCCAGAGCACGCCGCTGAACGTGCCCGCTGCAGTGTCGCCCCCAGACGCTCGTCCCGCGCAAAAAAACATTCAAATTCCTGGGCAAACCAAGCCAATTTTGTAACATGGACACAAGACGTTGGCGCGCAATGTTGGTGCGCAATGTTGGTGCGCAATGTTGGCGCGCAATGCTATCGCAGAAACGGATTGCTTCGACGCTCTTTGTCAATGGTTGTGCTTGGACCATGGCCTGGATAAATAGCCGTATCGCCTGGCAATGTCAGAAGCACTTCTTTGATGGACTGCATAAGCACATCGGGGTCGCTGCCGGGAAAGTCGCTGCGGCCAATTGAGTTTTGAAACAGCGTGTCGCCCACAATGGCAAACTTTTCGCTGGCGCAATGCAGCGTGACTGAGCCAGGCGAATGACCCGGCGTGTGCAGAACTTGAAATTGAATTCCACCTAGCGAAATTTTTTGCGCGTGTTCAAGCGTGCCCGTGGGCGTTGACACAGAGACGGGCTCGCCAATGAAGAGCGACAAGTTCAGCTGCGGATCTTGAAACCACTCGTGTTCAAGCGCGTGCGCCAACACGGGAATGTTTGGAAACATGGCGCGAACTTGGTCCACGCCAGCGATATGATCGGCGTGCGCGTGCGTAAGAAGAATGGCCTCTGGTTTCAAACCCTTGTCGCGCAAGAAACGCAACATTGGCTCGGGCGACTCGCCTGGATCAACCACCCAACATGCGGGCGTACTTTGTTGAACATGAGATACAGCTTGAATTTGCCCTTGATTTTGCGCTTGATTGTGCCCCTGTTGCGTGGCCACTTCAACCACATAGGCGTTGGTTTGGCAACGACCCAGTTCAAATGCATGAAGTGTGACTGCGCAAGCCATGCACAACCATATACTGCCCGCCGTGAAATGCAACAGGACATTGTGGCTTGGAACTAGCGTGTTGAAAAGTGTGAACGCGCCAACAATGTCAACGCACAAATTGACGCTGGCAATTATTTCAGTGGTCGGCGCGGCCGTGCTTGCCAGTTGCGACTCCATGTCTAGCGATTTTGCAAACCTGTCAAATTCTTTTTCGCCGCCCACGCCTGCCCAAGCCGCGCAATGGGCGCTTGATCCATACGACGCGGAAAATCAGCGCCGCGGAACCGTGTTGTTGGCCAACGCGCCGTGGGGTGGAAGCCCCGCGTATCTCAGCATGTATCGACTGTATGTCGAGGACAACGCGGATCCGTTGGTGAAGGCCAGCGCGCTTGACGCGTTGGCGCGCCATGGCGAAGTGAGCGACGCTGAATTAATTAGCAAGCAACTGCAAAATAAAAATATCCAAGTCAAAGTAGCCGCCGCCAAAGCGCTGCAACGAATTCATGATCCACAAGTCACCGCCATTCTTTGCTCGCGTGGAACCGATGAGGGCGAGGATGCGTCGGTGCGAATTGAGGTGGCGATTGCGCTGGGGCAATACGCGGCCGATGATTCATTTCAGGCGCTCTGCACCATGATTGATCAGCGCGAGTTGGCAGTGAATTTGGCTGCAAATGACTCACTCCGACTTTTAACCGACCATGATTTCGCACTGGATCGTCGCTTGTGGTTGAGTTGGTATCGCGCCGACAAAAAACCATTTCGCAAGGAATTGCAATATCTGTATCCAACGTATCAACGCGAAAAAGGTTTTTGGGATTACATCACTTTTTGGGCGCCGCTGACCTTTGAGAAGCCTGGGGTTCCCGTGGGAATGGACGAGTCCAAGTTGGCCCCGTCCACCGCTCCGGAAGATTTTCAGAATCTAGGCAACACGAAGTAGCGAAAGCGGTTTGAGTCATGAAGTCAACAGAACAATTTGAACGCGCCGCGGTTGCGGACAAAAATGTTCCGTTGTCCGCGATCGGTCCAGACGATCCCGCCGATGGCCTGATGGCTGTGGCCGAAGTTGACGCAGACGCCATTGAAGATGGACAGATTCGCGCCGGCCGTTTGGCGGGCAAAAGCATGTGGTCTGCGATTTGGATTTTGTCGCTTCCTATTTTATTGCAACAACTCATGGCGGCGTGCGTGGGATTGGTGGACAAAATTCTCGCCGGACATTTGCCAGGAAAAATTGTCGTGCCAGCCATGGACGGCATTGGCGTTGGAACATATGTGAGTTGGTTCACCGGCATCGCACTGGCCGGCTTGGGCGTGGGCGGCCAAGCCATTATCGCGCGTTCCATGGGAAGCGGAAATAAAAAAGACGCGCATGACGCGCTTGGCGCGAGCGTGACGCTGGGATTTGTGTGGGGCGCGCTTGTTGGCGTGATCATGTGGTTGCTTGCCGCGCCACTGGCCGCCATTTCAGGATTAACACCAGAAGCATCTGCGCACTGCACAACGTTTGTCACGGTGATTGCATGGAGCATGCCCTTCTGCGGCGTAATGACCGTGGGCGGTTTGTGCTTGCACGGCGCGGGTGAAACCGCCAAGCCTTCGTGGATTTCCATTGGCATTAATGTGATCAATCTTGTGGCCAGTTGGATGTTGTCCGGCGTGGTGATTCGCTACGGCGAGCACACTTTGCCCGCGCCGCTTTCGATCAATCCAGAAACATGGGGCGTGTGGGGAATCGCGGCGGGAACTTCGCTGAGTTACATGGCTGGCGGAATTGCCACCGTGTGGGTGATGGCCGCGGGCGTGAAAGATTTGCGCTTGGAAAAGCGCGCGCTCAAACCAACGCGCAAAATCATGTGGCGCATTGCGCGCTTGGGTATTCCAAATTTCTTCGAGGGACTTGCCATGTGGAGCGCCAGTTTATTTTTAATGGGATTCATTGGCGATATCGCGCGCGGCGCAACGGGCCTGGAGCCGCGCCAAGGTTTGATCGGCGCGCACATGATCACAGTGCAATGGGAGGCGTTCTCATTTCTTCCGGGCTTCGCCATGGGAACCGCGGCGGGCGCGCTGGCTGGACAATATTTAGGCGCGCGAAATCCGCAGATGGCGCGCAAGGCTATTTGGGCGTGCACATATCTTGGAATGATGATCATGGGCACAATGGGAATTATTTTCATGACGCAGGGAAGATTTCTGGCGTCAATTATTTCCGACCAACCGGTACATTTGGAGGAGGTTCCAAAATTATTGCTGGCCTGCGGCGTGGTACAAGTGTTTTTTGCGCTGTGCATGACCGTGCGCCAAGGCTTGCGTGGCGTGGGCGATGTGAAATGGATTTTGGGAATTACGGTGGGCAGTATTTACTTGTTGCGCTTGCCGCTGGCGTGGGCGCTTGGCGTGTGGATGGGCTACGGACTTGCCGGAATTTGGTGGGGCCTGAGCATTGAGATGGCGGTACGCGGGCTGTTATTCCTGGCGCGCTTTCATTATGGCAACTGGCAAAAATTACGGGTGTGATTGCCTTTGCAATTCTCATGGACGCTGTCCACTCGCGCATGAACACAATTCAATTCAAGCGAACAGCAGGATCACATTTTTGGCGCAACATGCACATTGCGATTGCACACCGCGTCAACTTGCGGCGGTGATGGGTGGCGATTGTTGCGCGGACTTCCAACGCAACTTTTCTGGAACTTCCTTGCCGCACTCGGGGCAATTCATGCCAGTGAGTTTGTGAAGCAAGTAGCCGCACTCGCAGCGCGGTTCGTCGCACTCAATGTGAATGGCCAATTTGCAATGTGGACACGCGCCGTGACCCAGGGGCAATTGGATCACGTCTGCGCAGCGCGGACAATTCATGCTGACTTTCATGCGCTCTGAAAAAGTCTCCGGCAACTTCGAGGTTTTTTCTTTTTCAATGGCAGCTAAAATAGCGCTGGCGATGTGGCTGGCCAACGCGATTAAGCCGACGATGGCGCCAACTTGCCAGGGAATCACTTTCCATATCGCGTCAAAAGATTCTTGGAATTTTTGGGACGTCACCGTGGCCACAAGGAGCAAAGCGCCCACAATGGCAAGCCCCACCGCGACCGCGCGAATGGATCGATCCAAGGTTTTTCTTAATTGAAGACGCAAGAGCAACATGCAATCGGTCACCACCCCCACAAAGACCGTGGCACAAATCACTGGTTTGTACATGCCATCCCCGTCAAGATTGAACCATTGAGACCAATTCCAAATGCTTGTAATCCAAACTAAAACTAAAAATAAATTGCACAACCAACTGCTCACGGCAAAGAATTTCTGCCACGGCGCGCGCGTCCAAAGCCAGAAATGCAGGCGCGCAAAAATCAATCCAACAATGATCACCACCATTGTTCCAAGCGCTCGGCCGGCCATTGTTGACGAGGCAAGAATGGCGTACACGCCAAGCACAAACATGACCCAGACAACAGATAGTGATAAGCGATTGAAGACGGAGGCGATGGCGCGGTTGCTGGTCATCAATCTTCCGGGGCGTTCACTTGCACGCGCTTCTTGAAATCCGCGGCCAATTTGTGCGTCAGCGGACCAACTTTGCCAGAGCCAATCTTCTTGCCATCGATGCTTGAAACACCAATGATTTCCGCGGCGGTTCCAGTTAAAAACACCTCGTCCGCCGCGAAGACATCCTTCAACAACATTGGATTTTCAATCACCTTCATGCCGGCGGCGGGCGCCAATGTGTCAATGACAAAGCGACGTGTGACGCCACGCAAAATTCCGGCGCTGACTGGCGGCGTGTGAAGAACGCCATCCTTAATAATAAAAATATTGTCGCCCGTGCACTCGCTCACCTCGCCTTGCACATTCAACATGATGGCCTCGTGCATGCCGGCGTCAATGGCTTCCACCTTGGCAAGAATGTTGTTGAGATAATTTAAACTCTTGAGCGCGGGATCAAGGCACACGGCGGGAATGCGCGGGCGCTTGGCCACGATGATGGGCATGCCCTGCTCGTACATTTCCGGCGGATACAAATGAATTCGATCCACAATGATGATGGTGCTTGAGCGTGGACAATGATTTGGATTCAATCCAAGCGAACCTTTGCCGCGCGAAACCACTAGGCGAATGTAGCCATCCTTTAAACCGCTGCGAGTGACCGCGTCGCGCACGGCTTGAGCCATTTGCGCGCGATCCTGCACAGGCTTCAGGCGAATTTCCGCGGCGCCGCCATAGAGGCGCTCCAAATGAGAGGCCAACTTGAAGACTTTGCCGCCGTACATGCGGATGCCCTCAAAAATGCCGTCGCCATAGAGAAATCCGTGGTCATACACGCTGATCATGGCCTCATCGGGCGCCATAAATTTGCCATCAATGTAGACCACGGGACCGGGTTGAATCAAAGTTGTCATATGAGGAAGGTACCAAGCAAATGACTATGATCGCAGACCATGAAACTTGTACTTGCAAACCCCCGCGGATTTTGTGCCGGCGTCTACATGGCGATCGATGTTGTTGATCAACTTCTAGAGCTGTGCCCCGGCGAGCCGATTTATGTTTACCACGAGATCGTGCACAACATGCATGTGGTGGATCGCTTCCGCGACCGCGGCGTGATTTTTGTTGAGGATGTGGACGAAGTGCCCGAGGGTTCCATTCTTGTGTTCAGCGCGCACGGAGTCAGCCCCATGTTGCGCGCGCAGGCCGAGGCGCGGCGACTGACCGCGATCGACGCGACGTGTCCGCTAGTGACCAAGGTTCACAACGAAGCCATTCGCTACGCGCGCGTTGGTTACCAAATTCTTTTGGTGGGCCATGTGGATCATCAAGAAGTTGTGGGCACGCGCGGCGAGGCGCCGGACTCAATTCAAGTTGTGCAAACTCCCGCCGACATTCCAAACTTGGTGATTCATGATCCCGCCAAACTTGTGTACCTCACGCAGACCACGCTGAGCACCGACGACGCGGATGTAATTATTAAGGCGCTCAAGTCAGCGTTTCCATTGTTGAAGGAGCCGCCATCAAGCGATATTTGTTACGCAACAACCAATCGTCAACGCGCGGTGCGCGCGCTTGCGCCATCGGTTGATCTGGTGCTTGTGGTTGGAAGCCGCAATTCAAGCAACTCGGTGCGCTTGACGGAGATCGCGGAGAAAGTTGGCACCAAGGCCCGCTTGATCGATGACAAAAGCGAATTGCAACCGGAATGGTTTGAAGGCGTGGAGACCACGC
>CAIWNO010000165.1 GCA_903914045.1 uncultured bacterium
GCGGATCTTGCGGGCCAGCGCGGTGATTTAAAGGAGCGCGAGAAGTGGTTAACCGCCGCACGTTTGCGCACCGAGCCAGCCAAGGCGCAACAACTTGTGGAAGAAATTGCCGTGACTCGATTTGAGCAGGGCAATTGGGTGGGCTGCATTGAAGCGCTTGAAGATGAGGCGCTGAAAGATTCCGCAAAATCCAACGAACTGGTTCGCTTGCGCGCGCGCTGCTTGCTCATGATGGACCGCGCCCGCGACGCACGCGATTTAATGTTGACGTTGCGCACTCAAACCGACGGCGATGGACGAAATGCCAGCGTGCTTGGTCTTGCCGCCATGCGCATTGGCGATACCGCGCGCATGATTGATGCCGGACACATTCTGACCCAGGCGCGACCAGAGAGCGCCGATGGTTGGGTACTTCTTGGCGTGGCCGCAATGCAAAATGGTGATCGCGCGGAGGCGGTTCGTTTGTTAAGCGAAGCCAACAAGCGCGAGCCAAACAAAAAATTACCAAAGCAATTGTTGGCCACCGCGTCCAATGTGGCTATTGCACTGCGTTAAAGTTAAAATAAAATCAATTCAACAAAAATCCTCCAGCGGCACAGGCCTGATGCTTTCTAACGTATCTTTAGAAACATGACCATTCTGTTTCGCAGCACGTGGGTCGCCGTGACGGTGGTTGTTTGCATTGGTGTTAGCGCAACCACGGCGCAAGAAGCAACCAACACCGCCAACACCAAAAACGAAACCGCCGCCAATCCCTCCGCGGTATACGCCGACTTTGTGCACCGCTTTCCCGCTTGGACTTCCACCGCGGCGCTCGATCAATTGCGCGCCAGTGACTTTGCGCGCCTAGACCTTACGCATCAGGTGTACTTGGATTACACCGGCGGAAATTTGTACGCCCAGCGTCAACTCACGCAGCACCAGCGTGATCTGCAGGAAAACGTGTACGGCAATCCGCACTCCGCCAATCCAAGTTCGCAGGCTTCAACCGATCAGGTGGAGCGCACCCGCAATGCAATCTTGGATTACTTCCACGCGCCGCACAATGAGTACGAAATTATTTTCACACCCAACGCATCTGGCGCGTTGCGATTGGTGGGTGAGAGTTATCCCTTCACAACAGAAAGTCGCTTGTTGCTGAGCACTGACAATCACAACTCCGTGCTTGGTATTGGCGAGTTCGCGTTGGCCGATAAGGCGACGGTGGATTACATACCGCTACAAAGCAATGACCTGCGTTTCGACACCAAGGCGTTGGCGGAAAAGCTTGCCCAGTGTCGCCCGGACACGCGCAACTTGTTGGCGTATCCAGCGCAAAGCAACTTCTCTGGCGTGAAGCACCCGCTTGAAATTATTGAGCAAGCGCATACGGCCGGATGGGATGTGTTGCTTGATGCGGCCGCGTTTGTGCCAAGCAATCGATTGGACTTGTCGCGCTGGAAGCCTGACTTTGTGTGTATTTCTTTCTACAAAATGTTTGGCTATCCAACGGGCGTTGGATGTTTGCTGGTTCGCAAGGATTCGCTTGAGCGCATGCGCCGTCCATGGTTTGCCGGTGGCACCGTTGAGGTTTCATCGGTTGTTGCGCGCACACATGTCATGCGCCGTGACACGGCGGCGTTTGAAGACGGCACCATTGACTACTTATCAATCCCGGCGGTCGCCATTGGTCTGCATGTCATAGACGAGGTTGGCATTGACACAATTCATATGCGCGTGGAATGTTTAACTGGGTGGTTACTGGAGACGCTTCCCACATTGCGACATTCCAACGGCGCACCACTTGTGAAGTTGCATGGTCCAAAAGATTTAACCGCGCGCGGCGGCACCGTGTCATTCACTTTGCTTGATGTGAACGGCGAAGTGATCAATGTAGTTGTGGCGGGAACGTTGGCCAGCAAGGCGGGCATTTCACTGCGCACTGGCGGTTGCTTTTGCAATCCCGGCGCGGGCGAGTCGGCCTTTGGAATTCAGTCGGCGGACATCAAGGCCGTACTAGATGCCTGCGCCAAAGACAGCGATATGAATGTGCGCGATGAAATGTTTCAGCAGCACGGCATTCACGTGTTGCGCGCTTCATTTGGTTGGGCATCAAACTTTGCTGACGCGCAGGCATTGGTTGAATTTTTGCGCGGATTTATTAATCAGAGCGCGGACCAAATTGGTCGAATGCCGAACGTGCATAGAGAGCCTGAGTCTCCGTAGCCGCGCCGACTCAATGTGCGCACGTTGTGCCGCGCACTTTTAATAAGTGCGTGCTTCAAGTAAGCACGGCTTCCACTCAGCGTCGACGTCTACCGATCAAGCCCGCAAGACCCAACAGCGCAATTGCGCCTGGAGCCGGCACGAACCCGTAGGTAAATGTCTGA
>CAIWNO010000166.1 GCA_903914045.1 uncultured bacterium
AACTCTTTCCAACGGCGTGTGCAGTTTGCAAGAAGGCGTTCCCCGATTTTGCAAAACTTCCATCATGCGATTTGATTCGCGCGGCAAGCCGCTTGAGTCGCGCTTTGCCAGCACCGTGATTCAAAGTTCCAAGCGCCTCACTTATTTAGAGGCGCAACATCTCATTGATGGCCGCACTGAGGAAGCAAAGTCCTACGCGCGCAACATCACGGAACCAACCGACGCGCTTGTGGCCAATCTTCGCCTGGCCGATCAGCTTGCAAAAATTCTGAAGAAGCGCCGCGTTGCGCAAGGCCAACTTGTTCTTGATCTTCCAGTTTCGGTTTTGGTTTTTGACGAGGCCGGCCACGTCATTGATGCCGTTCCAGAGGACAACGCCTTCACGCACACGCTGATTGAAATGTTCATGGTTGAAGCCAACGAATCCGTGGCGCGCCTGTTCGCTGAACTTTCCATTCCGCTTATTCGCCGCATTCATCCGCCTCCAGCGTTTAAGACCATGGAGGAGTTGCGCACATTCGCGCGCAGTGTTGGATTTCGCTTGCCCGATGAACCGGAGCGCGAGGATTTGCTCACGCTGCTTGAGAAAACCCGCGGCACTGATTCCGCGCGCGCTGTTCACATGGCGGTATTGAAGACGCTTTCCAAGGCCACATATTCGCCCGCGTTGATTGGCCATTACGCGTTAGCCAGCGAGCAATACACGCATTTCACAAGTCCAATTCGCCGCTATCCAGATTTGCTTGTGCACCGCGCGTTGCAAGCGTGGCTGGATCTTTCTAAAAATGGAACCACCTTGCCAGGCGGCAAAAAGTTCAAGGAATTTATTCACAAGTTGGAAGGCGACACGCGTTGCTTGGGCGAGGTCGCGCTGGCGGAGGCCGGTCGACATTGTTCCGAAACAGAAGTGAACAGCGAAGGCGCCGAGCGAGATTTGCGCGCGTTCTTGGTGTTGCAATTCCTCAAGGAAAACCATCTCAGCGATGAGCTGGACGCGGTCGTGACCAACTTGGCCACGCAAGGCGTGTGGGTCAGCATCAATCGGTATCTCGCCGATGGCTTGGTGAAATTCAACGCGCTGCCTTCAAGCCGCGACCGCGCCGATCGTTGGTTGCTGAATGAACGCACTGGCCGTTTGGTCAGCGCGCGCAGTGGCGCCACGATTGGTCTTGGCGATCCAGTGAAGGTGAAAATATTGGCGATCAATTTGGCGAGTCGATCCATGGATCTTGCGATCACGCAACTTGGTCGCAAGAAAGATTCGGCCGCGTCGAAAATCATCATGCAAGATGTTCCGCGCGCCGAGGGTGGCCGTGATTCGCGGCGTGATTTGTTCACGCGTGACGATGTGGCCAATGTGAAGGGACACAAGCGCGGATTCAAGCGTGGGCGGCGAAGTCAGCGGCCGTAATGCGCGCGGATGCGCTTAAAGACCAAGCGTTGGGTTTATGGATGACGCGCACGCGTTTCGCCCAAGCGTTGGATTTATGGATGACGCGCACGCGTTTCGCCCAAGCGTTGGATGTATGTATGACACGCACGCGTTTCGCCCAAGCGTTGGATGTATGTATGACGCGCGCGGTTCAATTGCGCCGCACAATTTTGCAAGCAACGCTGATGCACGCCGCGCAATGCGGCTGAACCTATTTTGTCGTTCACGACGGCGTTGGACACGCGCCCATTTTTGCGGCGGGTTCGCTGGATAATGTCTCGCGTAAAAAATCTTCCATGGCGGCGAAAGCGCGGCGGTTGGCCAACTCGCAAAATTGCATTCCGTTGGCCGCTTCGGCGGCTTGTGGATTTGTGAAGGCATGGCCGCGGTGACCGAACGCCTCAAGCGTCCAATCGCAGCCAGCGGCGGTGAGTTCATTCGCCCATGCAACAACATCGACGGGTTTGGCCATTGGATCATTCCAACCATGCAGCGCCAGAATTTTTGTGTGCAAAGGTTTCGCGCCGCCGGGAACGCCAATAGGCGCGCCAAGCAGACCATGAAAACTAACAACGCCACGAACGCCTGCAAGACCCGCGCGCGCCACGTCCATGGCGCATAAACCGCCAAAGCAAAATCCAATAGCGCCAATGCGGTGGCGATCAACTTGCGGGTGATGTTGCAGTGTGTTCAGCGCGGCTTTGGCGCGCGCCAACAACATGGAGCGGTCATTCATGAAGGGTTGCATCAGCGCGCTATTTTCCTGCGCGGAATTACCGCGGCGACCTTTGCCATACATATCAACCGCAAATCCAACATAGCCAAGCGCCGCCAGTTTTTCCGCCTGCACGCGCGCGAAATCATCTTGACCAGCCCACGCGTGAAAAACCAACACGCCAGGGCGCGGCGTTGTCACGGCGCCATCAAATGCGGCGTAGCCCTCGAATTCCATTTGCGAATCGGCGTAGGAAATAAATTCTGTTTGCATATTTTTAATATTAACGCAAGAAAAAAGGCACGACTTTTCAAAGTGGTTCATTCGCACTTGTACTGTGTCTTTGCATCAAGGACGAGCCGCGCATGCGGCGCAATGCAATGACGTTTGCAAAACACAACAACCGCGCGCGCGGTCAGGGAGGTAGCCATGGACGGCTTCAGGGTTTTCATGAATTGTATTTGCATGTGCGTCTTCGCCGCAGGCCCCATGCGGCTTGGCGATTTTGCGCTGCTTGGCAACAACAGCGGCATCAACAACAACTTGGGCGGAGGCGTTCCTGTGGAGACGCTGGTTCATGGCGATCTAGCCCCCGCGGCAATTGCCTCCGCCCCTGACACGCCGACGGCGAGCGAACATGTGCAACCCGCGCGCGACAACGCAATCGCTTGCGCCGCAACGAACGCGGTTGGTTCATCTCTGTGGCGTTGGCAATCCACCATTGCGCCCAATACGGACAATGACAATTGGAAATTTGGCGCCGCGGTTTCCATTCATGATCGCGTCATTGCCATTGGTCCCGCGCGCGATTGGGATAGTGGTGTCGATCAAGGCGGCGTGCAATTATATGTGCGAGCGGGCCCGCTTTGGCTTCAAAGCGCTGCTCTTTCTCATCCGCGTGGAAACATTCACGCGCAATTTGGCGCGGCTGTGTGCTTGCAACATCGCATGTTGCTCGTGGGTGCGCCGCGCGACAATGAAGATGAGTGTGAACGTGGCGCGGCATTTCTATATGAACAAGTTGATGATCAATGGCAATTGAACGCCGCGCTTTCACGCGTGTCGAACAATGATGCTGATCAATTTGGCGCGGCGCTGGCGTGTGATGAAAATACATTGGTCATTGGCGCGCCAAAGGCCGATCAAGGCGCGCAGGATTCAGGCGCGGTTGAGGTATATGAACGCGACGCGCATGGCTGGCGAAACGTGGCCACGCTGGTTTCAAATCCGCCCAAGGCTGGCGCGCTATTTGGACTTTCCGTGGCGATTGACGCGGGGCACATTATTGTTGGCGCGCCTGGCGATCGAACTGATGGAAATTTTTCTGGCCGCGCCTTTATTTTCTCGCGCCACGCAAGTGGATGGACGCTTGACACCACGCTGTCTTGTCCAGTTGGAGGTCGCGGATGGTTTGGCAACGCGGTCGCCGTGGATCAGGGCCGCGTTCTTGTTGGAGCGCCTCGACTTACGCGGCCACAGCAAACAGACTTTGACGCGCGCGGCGCGGCGTTTGAATTTGAACTTGCGGACAATG
>CAIWNO010000167.1 GCA_903914045.1 uncultured bacterium
CAACTTGGGCTGGCTTACGGGGCATTTTTCAAAGACGCCGTTTCGTGGTCAAGTGAAATTAATGTTGATCACCATCACCATTGCGGAAGTGGTGGCCGGCGCTTTGGCGCTGGTGGGCGTTGGGCAAATTGCCATGAATGCTGGACAATTATTCGCCAAAAATACATTCGCCATGTACAGCGCGCAACTTGCCGCGCTAGATATTGTCATGCTGTTCTTTGGCCAGCGCATCGCCAAGGATTACGCCGGCGCCGCATCGCTTGTGCCGTATCTTATTTTGTGCGTTGGGCAAGTTGTGCTGCTGGCGCATTGATTTGTACAGGCGTTGATTCAATTCAACGCGGGCGGCGATGCGAAGCGAGCGACCAGCCGCGCGAAGTGAACAACTCGCGGTGTGAAGCGAGCAACCAGCCGCATGAAGTAAGCGACTCGCCGAGTGAAGCGCGTGACCCGCGGCCTTGCCCGCGCTGATACTTTGCACGCTCATGTCTGTCTACACAACAGTCACGCAGGCGCAACTGACCGAGTGGTTACAAAACTATTCGCTGGGCGCCTTGCAACATATGCAGGGCATTTTGTCCGGCATAGAGAACACAAATTATTTTGTGACCACTTCGCAGGGTAAATATGTGTTGACGTTGTTCGAGCACATGGGCGCGGCGGAGTTGCCGTATTACGCGCAGCTCATGGCGCACTTGGCGGCGCGTGGCTTTGCGTGTCCAACGCCCGTAGCCAATTGCCACGGCGAGTTCATTGGAGAATTGAACGGCAAGCCCGCGTTGTTGGTCACGTGTTTACTGGGTGAATCTGTGGTGCATGTTTCGCCGGCGCAGTGCGGGCAAGTTGGCGCGGCGTTGGCGCAATTGCATCACGCGGGGCAGGGCTTTACGCAGCGCATGTTGAATCCGCGCGGGCCGCATTGGTGGAAATCATATTTGCAACTTCTGCGGCACAAAGTGACTCCCACCGAGTTGCGCCTGATTGAAAGCGAAATTCATTTTCAGGCGCAACACGCGCACGCTGACTTGCCGCGCGGCGTGATCCACGGTGATTTGTTTCGCGACAATGTTTTGTTTGAATGCATCGCCAGCGTGGGTGGCGACAATGCGTTGCAACACAACAACGCCAGCGCGGGTGGCGGCAACGCTGCGCAACAGCACAACAACGCCAAAACGGGCGGCGTCAACGACTTGCCTGGAAATATTTCGTCGAAGCACGGTCGCATTGGCGGCGTGATCGACTTTTATTTCGCCGGCGACGACGTGCTGCTTTTAGATGTGGCCGTGACGGCGAATGATTGGTGCCTGCGCCCAAACGCCACGCTGGATGTCGACCAACTCGCGGCGTTGCTGCGCGGCTATCGGCCCGACAACAAATACAGCGACGCCGAAAAATCTGCGTGGCCAATTCTGTTGCGTGCCGCCGCACTTCGAACGTGGCTTGGTCGCCTGGGCTACAACCACTTTCCACTGCAAGGCGAAATGACATTCACCAAAGACGCGGGCTTGTACCAACGCTTGTTGCAGCAACACATAGACGCGCCCATTCACATTGACACGCTTCTTTAATTTGCGTGCAACTGTTCGCGTTGGCACGCGCCAAGAAATGCGCGCCCATTCACATTGAAACATCAAGGGAATGCGGCGCGCCGCACGCGCTTTCTATAACAGCAATTTGGCGGCACTTTCTGAGGGTTTTTACACGCAACGCGCCGCCCACTTTACGCCACGCTTTCACGCGTGCCAATGCCGTACAGTTTATGCGGTCCATGAATCATTCAGCGTCAACAATGCCCACGCAGCAGCACCAACATGCCAAGGAGCCCGCGTGGTGGAACATGATCAAGGCGGATCTTGCGCCACACTCTGATCGTTGGAAGCACGCCACCAAACTTGCGCTCGGTGGCGGTTTAATTCTTGCGCTGCAACAAATTTTGCACTTTGAAATCATGTATCCAGCCATGACCGTCATGTTGGTGGTCACGGAACTGAAGGGCTTCAGCACCGTCACGCGCTTTGTGTTGAACTTTATTGCTGCCACACTTGGCACCGGGCTTGCGGTGGTGGCGAGCGCGTTGTTTCTGCAGCAACCCATGTTCTATTTGCCGGTCATGTGGGGCTACATCATTGTGATCATGTATTTTCTAGTCTCAAGCCGCTACCGCAGCACCGTGTTTGTGGGCGGCTACCCGTTCATTGTCATCACCTATATGGTTTTGTTTGACAAGGAAAACGCCGAGCACGTTGCCACCGTTGTGTATCGGTCGGTGATCACGGGATTAGCGTGCGCCTCGTTGGTCATGATTTTTTTGTGGCCGCTTGTTCCACTGAACGCGCTGCGCGAAAAAATGATTCAAGGTCTACGGCGCACGCGCGAGTTGCTTGAGCGTGTTCGCAAGGATTTGGCGGGCGAATGCGCGCTTGATGTGGATTCAATTTTGCCTGAGTACTACCGCATGCAAACTCCCGAGATGTTGACCATGCTTGACAACGCGCAAACAGATTTTTCGTTTGATGGCGCCACGCGCCACAACTTTATTTCATTGATGGCCTTTGAAAGCCGCGCCGCCGCCTGTCTTTCCGTTGCGGCGGAACAAGTTGCGGGGCACGCTGCGGACGCAACTCCGGAGGTGTTTGAACTTTTTCAAACGCTTGATCAGCGCTTGGAATACATACTTGAGCAGCTTGAACATCCATCCATAGATGGCGCCGTCGTCGCGCCGCCACTTCACACGGCGCCGCCACCTGGGTGGCTTGAGCCAATGCAAAGAGTTGTGGAAGAAGCTGGCGTTGTGGCGCCCAACATAAACATGTTTGCCGTGCTAAAGGATCAACCAGATTTTGGTACTGAAACATTGCGCAACTTAAGGCAGTGCTTGCCAAATATTTTTCGCCTGTCAGTGCTCAAGCCCAACATGCCGGCGCTGAAGCACGCCACCAAATGCGCCAGCGCCATCATGATCTGCGCCATCTTTTGCATTGCGATCAATTGGGACCAGGGCATTGGTTGCGTGGAGACCGTCATGCTGGTGGTGCAAGCCACATTCGGCGGCACGCTGCTTATTGGCGGCTTGCGCGCGGCGGGAGTAGTCATGGGCTTTGCGCTTTCAATTTGCGCCGTCATTTTTATTATGCCCATCATCACAACCATTCCCGGTTTTCTATTGATGTTCATGATTGTTCTTTTTGTCATGGGGTATGTCATGCACGGTTCGCCACGCGTCAGTGTGCCCGCGCTGCAAATCATGATTGTGTTTGATTTCTCGCTGCTGCAAGGAACTCGTCCCGAGATAAGTTTGTATCCCACCATGAATTTTTCGCTGGCCGTCATGATGGGCGTGTTCGTGACGTTTGTTGTGTATCGCTTGCTGTGGCCGGTGCGCGCTGGCGACGAGTTGCTTCCGTGTTTGGCCGCCACGGTTGAATCCATCGCGGGCGTTGTTGAAAGCGCCGCCGTGAAGCCACTCTCTATTTCACAATTTGATGACGCGCGCATTCATTTAGATGAGGACATCTCCAAATTCCTGGCGTTTCACAACAACTTGCAGTTGGAAATGCATTGCCCAGCCGTGTGTTGCCTGTTGCAATTGCGCGCGCTGACGTTGGCGGAAAAACTGTGCAATGAAACTTTGCTTGCGCTTGTGGCGGAAGTGGGCGAGAACCCAATGCCAGCCAACGCTGTTCCAGTTGCGCTGGTTTTTGCCGACAATTTGCGCCGCTGCGCAAGTGCGTTGCGTGGCGCACAAAATGTGGAACTTGCCCCGTGGCCGCCACACGTGGAAGGTGATTCTGAAATTGCGCAATGGATGCGGCGCCGAAGCGACGAAATTGCGAACGCGTGCGATGTGTTCACGCAGTTGCACGCCATGCCAATGAATGCGCCAACGCTTATGGGTTTGGCGTAGCGGGCGCGGCGGTTGGTGTCGCAACTGAATGCGTGGTGGTGGCGCTATCAACGGAAGTATTTATTTTGTCTGGCGCAACTGGCGCTGAACTATTTTGCGCAGGAACATTTTTAGTAGGGACAGTTGGCGCTGAAACATTTGGCGCTGGAACAATGAGCGGCTCCGCATTTCCGCGGCCAGGTGAATCGGGCGATGCGGGCGCGGGAACAGCCAGTGTTTCAAGCCAGCTTTCAAGCGCGTCGGGAACAAGCGGCTTCAGAATGTCTGGAACCTGTCTGCGTTTGCGCGTTTCAACAATGGCCGTTGCAGTCGCGCCCATCCGATACGGATGCGCGTCTTGCGAAGC
>CAIWNO010000168.1 GCA_903914045.1 uncultured bacterium
ATTTTTTGCAAACCGCGTCCGCGCCGTCTTTTACGCCACAAAATTTGGCGTGGGCGGGCGGTAATCCGTCAAATCAATGGTGCGGAACCATTCAATGGTGCGGCGCAAGCCTTCGTCCAAAGAAATTTTAGGTTCCCAACCAAGCGATTTCTTGGCCAGCGAAATGTCAGGCTGCCTGCGCGTTGGATCATCTTGAGGAAGCGGCCGACCCGTGACTACTTTGGATTTTGTGCCAGCGATCGCGACAATTTTTTCCGCGAGTTGCTTCACGGTGAATTCATTTGTGTTTCCCAAATTAATCGGACCCGTGCACTCGTCGGGCGCGGCCATCAACTTGATCAGGCCGTCGACTAAATCATCCACGTAGCAAAAACTGCGGCTTTGACTGCCGTCGCCAAACAACGTGATGTCCTGACCCGCAACGGCTTGGCGAATAAAATTGCTCACCACGCGGCCGTCAAATGGATGAATGCGCGGACCATATGTATTGAAAATGCGCGCCACGCGAATGGAAACATTGTTCATGCGGTGATAATCAATGAAGAGCGTCTCGGCGGCGCGCTTGCCTTCGTCGTAACAGGCGCGCGGACCAATTGGATTGACATTGCCCCAGTAACTTTCAACTTGCGGATGCACCGCGGGATCGCCGTACACCTCGCTGGTGCTGGCCTGCAACACGCGCGCACGCACGCGGCGCGCAAGACCCAACACATTCATGGCGCCCATGACACTGGTCTTCATGGTCTTGATTGGGTTGTATTGATAGTGGCCAGGCGCCGCGGGACACGCCAAATTATAAATTTGATCCACTTCAAATTGCACTGGATTGGTGACGTCGGCGCGCACCAATTCAAAGTTGGTCTTACCCAGCAAATGCTCAATGTTTCCGCGGTGGCTGGTGAAGAAATTATCCAGGCAAACCACCTCGTGGCCGGCCTCAACCAAGCGGTCGCACAGGTGGGAACCAAGAAAACCAGCGCCGCCTGTGACCAGAATTCGTTTTCGCATGCGGTAAATGTAGCGAAAGCATTGAAAAACTGCTCGACGGCAAGGGCGCTTGCGGCGAAGATGCGCGCATGGAACTTTCAAGCGTGAATTCAAAGTTCGACACAACGCGGCCGCAAAGGCGCGTTGCATTGGGGGCCATGACGGGCACAAGTTTGGACGCGCTTGACATGGCGCTGGTTGAAATCACCGAGCGCGGTTTGCATTCATGCGCCACGCTGCTGCGCCACCAGACATTTGATCTTGGCGCGCTTCGACCTCGCTTGCGCGCGGCGTCGCAGGGCAAAGCTTTTTCCGCGGGCGACTTCGCGCGCCTGGCGCTTGACTTTGGAAACTTTCACGCCGCAAGCGCGCTTGAAATGGTGAAGGCGCATAACAACGGCGCGCAAACAAATCTTGCGGTTGATGTGGCCGGTATTCACGGACAAACTATTTTCCACGCGCCCCCGCTGTCGTGGCAAATCATTAATCCATTTCCAATTGCGCGCGCGTTGCGCTGTCCGGTGGGCAGCGATTTGCGCGGCGCGGATTTGGCGGCGGGCGGTCAAGGCGCGCCCATCACGCCGCTTGCGGATTGGATTTTATTTCGCGGCCACCGCCCGCGCGCCATTGTGAATTTGGGCGGCTTCTGCAACATCACGTGGTTGCCTTCAAGCGTGGACGACGCCGCGAAAATAAATGGCCGCGACGTCTGCGCGTGCAATCACATTCTGGATCACGCGTCCAAGCTGGCGCTGGATTTGGATTTTGATCCCGAAGGCAGTAACGCCGCCAAAGGTTCGGTGCATCCACTTGCGGAAGCCGCGTTGACAGCGGCGCTAAAGAACGCGGCGGCGCAAAATCGCTCGCTGGGAAGCGGCGATGAGGGCTTGGATTGGGTCAATCAATGGGCGCCTCAACTGACGTCGTGCGATTTATTGGCAACAGCGGTATTTGCCGTGGCAAAGAGCATTTCTCACGCCATTTTGAACAGCGACAATCCTTCGCATGAGGTGCTGTTGGCTGGCGGCGGCGCCATGAACGCCACGTTGTGTAAGCGCATTCAAGAAATGGTTGAGCGACCCGTGTTCAACACTGATGTTGCAAGCCAAGTGCATATTTCGGCGCGTGAATCTGTGGCCATGGCGGTGTTGGCGGCCATGGCGTGGGATGGATTTGCAATCACGCTGAACAATGTCACCAACCGCGCCGCCATGCATGGGCGCGATGGGTTGTGGTGCTTGCCCGCATCCGAACCAGCGTCAGACGAAGTAACACAATCTTAACGCAACCGTAATGAGTACCAACACATCGCAGATCAAACTCCCCCGCATGGAAAAATACTCCGTACTTATCGTTGAAGATGAAAAAGAAATCGCCGAGTTGGTTGAGCTGCATCTCAAGCGCGCCGGCATTGACACCACCATCATGCGATCTGGTCGCACAGCGTTGGAGTCGATTAAAAAATCAGTTCCCGACGCCGTCGTGCTTGACTTGATGTTGCCCGATGTGGACGGACTTGAAGTGTGTCGACGCATTCGTCAGACGCACGATCAACGCGCCATGCCAATCATTATGGTCACGGCCAAAGGCGACGAGAGCGACATTGTTGCGGGCATTGAACTTGGCGCGGATGATTACATCACCAAGCCATTTAGTCCGCGCGTGTTGGTGGCGCGCGTGCAAAGCGCGCTGCGTCGAACGGGTCAAGCGGCGCCCATTGAAAGCGATCGCATGAGCATGCTTGATGGACAACTTGTGATTGACGCGGGCCGCCACGTTGTGCTGCTTGAAAATAAACCCGTGGACTTGACGCTGACGGAATATGGAATCTTGCAATTTCTGGCCAAACGCCCTGGATTTGTGCGCACACGCGACCAGATCATTGCCGCGGTTCATGGACGCGACATTGTGCTTTCAAGCCGCACCGTTGATGTGCATATCACGGCGTTGCGACGCAAACTGGGCGCCATTGGCGACTTGATCGAAACGGTGCGCGGAGTCGGGTATCGTTTTAGTGAGAGCCGCGAAGCTCTCGCTGAATGAAACCGATTTTCTCAACCGCAGTAGTGTGGATTGTGGCGGCGCTGATTTCCATCGGCGCGTGGATTGCGTTCACAAGCGAAACCGCCGCCGTGATCGCCATTGGAACCGTGCTCTTTGCGGCCGTTCATCAAGCGCGGATTGCGCTGGACGTTGCGCGCTTGAGCGCGTCGCTTGAAAAATCCTTGCAGAGCGATGGCGCCACCAGCTTTCCAATTTTTCGCCGGCCATTGTTGGCGCACCTTTCGCGCCAGTGCGCCGCGATCACGGAGCAACACGCGCGCACGCGCAACGAAATCAACAGCGAGCATTTACAGCGCCAACTGTTCGAGCAATCCATGCGCGACGGACTGGTTGTGCTTGACGCGCAGCAACGCGTGTTGTCGGCCAACGCGGCGGCGGCGCGCTTGCTGGGCTTTGACCCAACGGCCGCGCGCGGCCGATTGTTTCAGGAAATCAGCCGCATTCCAGAAGTGAACGCAATGTTGGATGCCAGTTATAAAGATGGCCAGCGCCGCCACGGATTGTTGGAGCCGCCAACCGCGCCTGGCTCCATTGTGGA
>CAIWNO010000169.1 GCA_903914045.1 uncultured bacterium
CGCGGCGTTGATCAATCTTCGGCGCGACAGAATTCCCCCGCTAGCGGAGATTAATAGTTGTCTGCATCCGTTGACGCGTTGGCAAAGCCGCGCGGTGCCTGGCTACTTGCCTCCCAAAGCATTCTTTGCGTGCTTGGCGCGCCGTGAATTTCCAACCACCATTGTGATTCGTCCCAAGCAAAGCATTGACTATCTCCCAGAGCCCGATATTTTTCACGACATCTTTGGACATGTTCCATTGCACGCCGACCCGGTGTTCGCGGATTTTCTGCAGACCTACGGCAAGGCCGCGCTTGAGGCCACGGATGAAAAAGATGTTGAGCGCCTAGCGCGCCTGTTCTGGTTCACGGTTGAATTTGGGTTGATTAAAGAAGGCGGCCGCATCAAGGTGTACGGCAGTGGTTTGATTTCAAGTCCCGGCGAATGCAAGCACTCGCTTGAAAGCGCCGAAGTGGATCGCCGTCCATTTGATTTGGACCGCGTGTGCGATACGGCGTTTGAAATTGACCACTATCAGCCCATTTTGTATGTGCTGGAAAGTTTTGAGCAATTGCGCGTTGCAATGACAACCTATGCAAAGCGAATTATGGACAAGACGGCGGCCGCGGCTAACGCTTGAATTTTTCGGTTTTCAAAGCCACAACTATTTTGAACGCGCGCCGAACTTCTTGAACAAAGTTGCCACACGACCTTGTGGTCGCAAACGCAAGGCGCACATTGCGCATTGAAATTTTGCGTATTCTTAGCGCATGGCCGCAACCAAAAACCGTACATCGGACAAGCCCGCAATCATGATTGAGCAATCGGAATTTGCGCGCCGCCGCGGCGCCCTGCTTGATGCGTTGCGCGGCTCCGTTGGTTTGGTTCTTGCGGGCGAGGCCGACCCAAACTTGCACCACCCATTCGCCGCGCACGCGCACTTCACCTATCTCACCGGTCTTGCCGATGAACCCGGCGCCGCGCTGCTGTTTGATGGGAAGAATCCAAACCCCGTGCGGCGCGTGCAACTTTTTTTACGGCCGCTAAATTCCGAGCGCGAAAAATGGGATGGCTTTCGCGCGGAGATTGGTGGCGAACTTCGCGCGCGCGCCGGCATTGAAACCATCTTTCGAACCAACATGCTTGCGCCGCAACTTCTTGACGCCGCCAAGCGAGCCAAGTCGCTGACATTGCTCATGCCGTTGGCCGCGCACACCAGTCCCGTGAGTGGTGACCTTGATATTTTCCGCCGCGCAGCGGAGCGCATTCCAAATTGTTCAATCAACGATGGCACCACTCTGTTGAACGCCATGCGCGCCTGCAAAAGCAAAGCCGAAGTGGCGTGCATTCAAGAGGCTGGCCGCATCACTGGACTTGGTTTTGCTGCTGCGTTCGCCACGTTGCGTCCCAACATGAACGAGTTTGATTTGCAACGTCATGTTGAGGCCGGTTATCACCAAGGTGGTTCGCGCGAACTTGCGTTCCGCACAATCGCCGGCGGCGGTTTCAACAGCACGGTGTTGCACTACCACGCCAACGATCAAGTGTTGCGCGACGGCGATCTGGTGTGCCTTGATTCCGGCGCAAAGTGGTGCGGCTATAGCGCCGATGTCACGCGCACGCTTCCG
This sequence comes from uncultured bacterium, assembly GCA_903914045.1. Taxonomy (GTDB): domain Bacteria; phylum Planctomycetota; class Phycisphaerae; order Phycisphaerales; family SM1A02; genus SYAC01. The sequence continues at coordinate 1,608 of CAIWNO010000169.1, forward strand.
GTAAATGGAAAGTTCACGGCGCGCCAGCGAGAAATTCATGATCTTGTTCTTGCAGCGCAAACCGCGGCTATTCGTGCGTGTAAGCCTGGCGCTCGCTTTCATCAAATTGATGAGGCCGCGCGCGCGGTGATTCGCCGCGCCGGTCTAGCCGACGCGTTCATTCATTCCATTGGCCACCACCTTGGACTTGAAACGCATGACGCAAGTCCCGACGCGCCGCTGCAAATTGGCGCCGTGATCACCATTGAGCCTGGCGTGTATTTGCCCGATGAAAAAATTGGCGTGCGCATTGAGGACGACATTCTCATCGGCACGCGCGGGCCGGTCACGTTGACGCGCGACATTCCTAGATCAAGCAGGGAAATTGAAGCGGCCATGGCGCGTTCGCGTGCGATGTCAAAACCAAAGAGCTGATGATGCGCTCGCTGAACAGTTTGGGCATTGACTGTGTATGAACGAGCGGCCTTGTTGTCTGCAATTATATTTGCGGAGGCGTGTGGATTAAAAATCCATGCAGCGCAAGCAGCGTCATACTCCATATCACAGGAAAAACTGATGCCGCAATGGCTACTCCTGTAAGTCGTCGACCCAGTTTGTCATCATGACGACCAACAATTTCACATGCCACTACGACAAACATGACAAGGCTGAACTTGAATGCGATCGCGCCGGCAAGATCCCATCGCTCAATGACCAGCTTGGCCAATGGATTCACTTCTGTTCCGCCCTTGCGCAAGATGTACCACGTCAACATGATGTCAATGCTGGCAAATAGTAAAAACCAAACATAACCATCTTGATAGCGCATGGGTGGAGCGCTTAGCCACGCCGGCGATTCAAATTCCGGCTGTGATTTATTTGGGTGATGCCGAAGAGCCATCATGTTGAAAGTATGCCACGAATTGCGTGCGACGCCAACTAAATCAATGGAACTTTTGTGGAAATATTGTGCGCCGGTGACGTGTTCAGTTGCACCAATTGCTCTTGTTTTTGCTGCGCACCTGTGGAATCCACAAAGTCGCTGTGGCAAGAAGCCTTGGACTCAACCGCGCCAACCGCCGCCTTGGTTTTGGAAGCAAGTTTGTGAATCTCCTCGGGCGAAAGTACGCCACGCTTGGTAAGAACTTCTTGCTGCTCTGGCGTCAGCGCCGCGCTGAGCACGGGTTTATCGCGTCGATACTCCTCGCTCTTGCCGCTGGCAAACTCCTGAATTTCTTTGCTTATGCGCACGCTGCACCAATCATGTCCGCACATGGCGCAGAAATCAGTGTCC
>CAIWNO010000170.1 GCA_903914045.1 uncultured bacterium
CGCTGATCTTGCGCGCCACATTCGCCGCATTGCTTTGAAGCCACATGGCGCGGCGCAAAATCAGACCGAGCATTTTTTCGCCCGCAATGGTCGCGAACATTCCCGTTCTGGCGATTGGTATTGCTGCCTCTGCTATGCATGCCTCAATCATAAGCCATGGAACCATGTTTACGAATTCATGAAGACCCGCGGCTTCGACGGCTGCAAATCCCTTGGTAAATCCAGAGAACAAAGTCTCATCCAATTCATGTGGCCATTTTGCGATCGCGCTAATTGGTCCGGCACGCACTGAAAATTGTAAAAGTCCGTTGGCCACATCGGCAATGGCTGGCTCCAATCGTGCGGAGTCAAAATCCAACACGCCTGAAACCTGATCGGCATTGAAAAGAATATTTCCCGGATGCCAATCTCCGTGCACAACTTGGCTATCCATATTTTGATAATCAAGTTCCTCCACTTGCGCGGAGGCATGCTGATACAGGTTTGAAAGTTGTTGACATACATCATGTAGGGGCGCGTGTTGGGTTTGAGGATCAAGGGAAGTGATGGCTTGCGGCGCCCGCCGAAGGGCTTCAACCACCAACAAATTGCCGTGATAACACGCTGCTTTCACATGTCCGTGCCATTGCATTTTCAACGCTCCGCGATGCAGTGTGGCCAACGCGCGGCCCGCCTCATGCGCTTGACGCGGCGCGCGCTTCCAACGCTCGCCATTGAGAAACAAAAATAATTCATACACGCCACGCTCGGAAAATTGAAATGTGGATTGATTGCGGGCCACTTGCACAAAGGGAATTGGTAAACCAACCGCGCCCGCGGCCAACATCACCTGATGCGCGAACAGAATGCGCTCGCTGTCGGCTTTGTGAATGGGCCGCCGCTTCAAGACAAATGTTCCTCGCTCAGCGACAATGCAAACCTTGGGGCTCTGTCGACTTCCGCCCCTCATGGACTCAATCTTGCTCACAAGGCCGATGTCCCAATACTTCAATACTTCATTCACTTCATCAAGCGCAATACTTTGCGCACGAACCTCATTCGGCATTAGCGGCTTGCTCTTTAATTCGATCAATGGCGGTCTTCATTTCAACCACGCGCTTGCTGATCTCATAGTCCGAGGCCTTGCTGGCGATGGTATTGGCCTCGCGCAACATTTCTTGAGAAAGAAAATCCAGCGCGCGGCCCACCGCGTCGGCGCGCTTGGGATCAAGAAGTTGAGCAAATTGCTGCAAATGTCCCTCAAGACGATGCACTTCCTCAGCAATGTCGCTGCGCTCAGCAAAGGCCGCGACTTCACGCAGCAAATCCTCTTGGCGCACCGTGGCGCCAACTTCCGCCAGCAAAGTTTGCATGCGCGTGCGTAATCGTTCGCGATACAAGTTGGCCACATCTGGAACGCGCGCCGCGATTTCTTTCAGCCGCTCACTCAGTGTCACGCCAAAATTCACAAGTTGCCCGCGCAACGCCTCGCCTTCGCACTTGCGCATTTCATTCATGTGGGCAATGGCTTGATCAAGCAACGCGTCAATGCACGCGCGCGCGGTCTCGCACATTTTTTGCGAGCCATCGTCAATGATCACGCCAGGCAAGGACACAAGCGCGCTGGCATCAAGCGAACCCTTGCGCCCATCGGGCATGACGCTTTCAAGTTGCGATAAATAGCTCTTCAGAACTTCGGTGTTAATTCGTCCCGCACCGCGCGCGGTTGAATCCGTTGCGCGCACTGTCAGCGTGACGCTGCCACGCGCAACCTTGGCGGCCAACTTGGCTTCAAGTTCGCCCTCTAGTGGAGACAACTCGCTGGGCAGACGAATGACGCCCTTGAAAAAACGATTGTTGACGGAGCGCACTTCAAGCGAAAGATGAAGGCCGTCGTGCGTCCCTGACGCTGCTCCGAAGCCTGTCATGGAACGAATCATAATTGTTGCGGTTTCGCTGTATTTTCCGCTGGATTTGCTGCAGGATTGACCGCGGGAGTAGTTGCTGGAACCGTATTCTCCGGTGCGCTTGGGTTGGTTGCCGCAGGCGCGACTGGAGTTGTGGTCGCGGGAATTGGCGTGGTCACTGGAGCCGCGCCATCCATTGGCGGCATGGTGACAGGCGTCATTGGAATTGCGGTCGCGGGCGCTGTTGAATCAGTTGGCGCAGCCATGGTGGCCGATGGAGTTTGCTTTTCGGTTTTAGCCGCTTCCTCCGCGCTACGAAGCGTTGATTGCGGATTGAATATGTTCAATGCCATCGCAAGAATTAAATACACAACAAATACAGAAACTGTTCCAACCGTGAGCGCGTCACCGGTGCGTCCGCCGAACGCCGTATCCGTTCCACCGCCGCCACCAAAGGCGCTGGCAAGTCCGCCACCCTGCGGTCGTTGCACAAGAATGACCAGCACCAATGCGACGCTGACCAGGATGAAAAGAAAAGTTAAAACGGTGAAGAAGACACTCATGAAATCCAAC
>CAIWNO010000171.1 GCA_903914045.1 uncultured bacterium
ACCATGCGCACCCAATGGCTAAAGGCACTCCGATCAAGGCGGTGGCGAGCATGATCTCACGCCAACCAAGGGTCTCGCCAAAATAGTCAATGCCAAATTCGCCAATCGCGCCACCAATACCAAGCGCGGAATCGCCAAGACCAATGGCAATAGCGAAACCCGCCGGCGAGAAGATGCGTTGCGCAATCATGCCCAATCCCGCAAAGGAGAAGGAGCAAGCGCAACCAAGGCACGCGCGGGACATGAAAAGTTCCAGCATGGTTGTTGAACGCGAAAATAAATAAATACTCAAGGCACTGCACAACACTCCGATTGGGAACAGCACGCGTAGACCAAGTCGATCAAGGAGCAGCCCGCCAGGGATTTGAAATAGTCCATACGTGATGAGAAATGAAGCGGAAACAACGCCCGATTGCAGCAGCGTGAGTCCGATTTCTTTTGCGATCATGGGATGCAATGGCGCGTAGGAAGTCTGCGCTGTCAGTTGATAGAGCACGAATAGTTCCGCGAACACAAACGCGATTACGCCGGCGCGCATGGAAATAGTTGGCGCTGGTGTTCGTGATATTTGCACTGGCTCAGAATACGCAATGCGGATTGTTCGGGTGAGTGTCGTGCGCCGCGTTGCGACGACTGTTATGCGCGTTGCAATTCCAGCATGACGGTGTAGCGCGTGGTGGTTTGAGCGGTGCGTAAAGTGGCGTCGATTGCTTGGCACATGGAGTCCGCAATTAGAAGTCCAAGTCCACTATGTAGGTTGGTCTGAAGATTCGAACTCTGGTCAGATGTTTGATTAGTAGGCAGATCAATTGGGGCCTGCGCGCGCAATTGCGCATGACGAGAAATATCTTGTGCGTTGTCCTTTATTGGATCGTAGGAGTTCTGCGTCAGCCCCGTGGAATTGCTCATGACCAAATGAATTCGCTCATGGTCTGAGTGGCATGCTACGAGCACATCGCCGCCGCTTTGTGTGTGTGCCGCGGCGTTCACGCAGAGATTTTCCAAGATCACAGACAACATCGCGGCGTCAGCGCGCACGCTTGTTGCGCGCTCAATCGAAAATTCAGTTTGAATATTGCGGATACGCAGTGGTTCGATCAAGCGTTTCCAAATTGGCATGAGTGCGCAGCCAATATCAACGCTTTCAAGCGCGACTACTTCGCGGCCTGATTGCACGCGCGCCAGCCGCAACACGGCGTCGGTGGCGCAGCCCATACGCAGCGTTGTTTCTAAAACGCTTTGCAGCGCGTGGCGATATTCGCTTACTTGCCGTTCCTTGTGTAAAGCCAACTCTGTCACGGCGCGTAGTTCCGCGATCGGCGTGCGTAATTCATGCGCGGCGCTGGCGGCAATTTTCTTTTCGCGTTCAAAAGCGCTCCACACTTGATCAAGCAACTGATTTACGCGCTGCGCTATGGGTAATAATTCTTGTGGCAAGTTTGTCTCATCCAGTCGTTGCGTGAGATTTTTTGGATTGATGGATTGAATGTTCGCCGCCAGTGTTGGTAATGGCGCTAATCCGCGAACGAGGGCGTGGCGCACAATCAACAGCGTGCCAGCAATGAGCACAAGCCCGGCGACCACAAGCGAGTTGCGCAACAACGCAAGCGCGCCGTCAATTTCGGCGCTGCTTTGCGCCACAATGAACACAAATTCTTCGTTCACATTGAATGTCGTGGCCGCATCTTGAGTTGAAGCATTCGCGGTTGCGCGCGCAAGCGCATCGGCGCGAACCAAATTCATCTCCCCATCATTTTCATCATCGGGCGAAGGCGTGTAGCGCAGCGCCAGGAACCGTCCGCTCTTGCCGCTTGGCAGCGTGGCGGTCCAACTCCAGGTCAGCCATGTCGACGCACTGAGAGGAATATTCTTAAGTGTGAGTGAGCCTTGGCCAAGTGAATCCGAACGCTCTATCAATTCGCCCACTTGGTTGTGATTGAGTTTGCAAACTTGAAAGTATTCATTGGTGGCGCCGGCGCCATATTGCGGCATAGTCTCGCCCGCAAAATTGAGTTCAGGCTTTCCGTTTTGTGTGACCAGCATTCCCGTAAGCGCCTGCGCTCGAATTTCTAAGCCGTCGTCAAGACGGTCTAGAAGTTTTCCTTGCACAAATATGTACAACAACGCGCCCATTAGCAGAACAAGTGGAATTAAAAATCCAATCAACAGACGATTCAAGCGCGCTTGAATTGTGGATGGACGACGCGGGTTCATGCCTTGGCGCGCTCCCGCAATAAAATAAAATATAAATCAATTTCGTATGGCCGAGCGGAATAATTTTTCATTTGACGGCGCGCTCCTGTAACACATATCCAACTTTTCGACGCGTGTGAATAAGTGGGGGGCACCCAGCGACCGTAAGTTTGGCGCGCAACGCGCACACAGTTGAATCAATGGCGTTGCTCCACACTTGCGAGCGGTCGTCGTACAAATGTTGCTCCAGTTCATGGCGGGCCACTGATTTGCCCGCGCGGTGGGCCAGATATTCCAACAACGCGAATTCGCGCGGGGTCAGTTCTATGTCGCGCCCACGCACGGAAGCTGATTTATTCACTTGGTCAATCATCAACGGTCCAACATGAATTTTTGGCGTTGACTTGCCTTGGCTTCGGCGAATCAGCGCTTGCACGCGCGCCAGTAATTCATCAAGCGCGAACGGCTTCACCAAGTAATCATCGGCGCCGCTTTGCAAGCCTAGAACGCGGTCGTCAATCGCGTCGCGCGCTGTCAACAACAGCACGGGTGTCGCAATTTTTTTGTCGCGCAATTTTTTTAGAACGGACAAACCGTCCAACTCAGGCAGGCCAAGGTCAAGCACAACTGCGTCATAGTCGCCGGTCTGCGCGTGAATAAAACCTTGTCGCCCATCGGCCACGGCGTCCACGGCGTAGTCGGCCTCGCGCAACGCCTGCGCCACACTTTCACGAATCTTGTCCGAGTCCTCAACGATAAGAATCCGCATGTTGTGAATTCCTATTGGCAAGGACTCGGACGTGATTCAGTCCTTGTCTTTACTTGTTCTCTTTCTTCCAGCCGCTTTTTTCGCCACCATCTTTGCCATCATTTTCTTCGGCATTGTATTTGTCGGACTCATCTTCAATATTACCTGCTGCGTCAAACTTCACTTCGCGCTTCTTGCCATCAATCATCATGTCCATTTCAAAATATGTTTTCTGCACAAGGCTGCAATCACCCATGGTGGCGTTGGGATATTCCATTTTCAGCGCCGCCATAGCCGCCGCTGGCAACGTCGTTGTAGCAACTGTGGTTTCAATTTCCATCACGTCGCCCGCTGCTGAAATATCCGCGGATGATTTCACGCCAGCCTTTGTGAATTCAATTTCGTACACGGAAATACCTTCATCTGTTTCCTTGATCACTTTGGTCACAGTGCTGGCATCGGTCAATTTGCTCAGCGCGGCTTGAACCGCGCCTGGCGCGTCGGTGAATTTAATCACGACTTCGTTCCATTCTTCATCACCAAAGTTTGTTGCAAATGTCAACGCGCTTATTCCGCCAGCCGCCGCCAGTAAGGCGATCGCCAAGGCGTTTGTTCTCAGAAAATGATTTTGCGTTCGATTTAAAAAGTTCTGTTTCATAGTTGTGCTCCGATATGTTGTGTTCAGAAAGCTATTGGCACGTTGCCT
>CAIWNO010000172.1 GCA_903914045.1 uncultured bacterium
ATGATCCATCATTCGATGTCTGTTGTAGCCGGCAAAAATTTCATCTCCGCCGTCACCAGAAAGAGTGACCGTGACATTTTTGCGCGCCGCGCGACTGATGAGATATGTTGGAAGTTGACTGGAATCCGCGAACGGTTCGTCATATATCTGCGCGAGCAGGGGAATGGCGTCGCGCAATTCATACGAAGAAACGCGAATGCTGGTGTGATCGGTCTTGAGATGTTTGGCAATAATGTTGGCGTGCAAGCGCTCATCCATTTGCGTTTCTTGAAAGCCAACCGTGAAAGTGCGAATGGGCTGCGGCGAAAGTGATTGCATGACGGCGGTCACAAGCGTGGAATCAATTCCGCCGGAAAGAAACGCGCCAATGGGAACATCCGAAATCATGTGGGCGTCAACGGCGTCTTGTACTCGTGTAAACAGCGCCTCCTCGGCTTGCGCGTCGTTGCCAACAAACGGTTCGTTCACGCCGCGTTCGGCAATAGCGCGCGCGTTCCAATACATGGAAGTTTGTGATTCACCCGTGTCAACATTGATGCACATGATGTGCGCGGGCGCAAGTTTGGAAACGCCTTTCCAAATTGTGCGTGGCGCCGGCACATAAAGAAATTGAAAGTAGTCAGCCAACGCGGCACGGTCCACGACGCGTTCAAAATGTGGAACGCACACGATGGCTTTTAATTCACTGGCAAAAGCAAATAGACGGGTGTCGCCTTGACCAATCCATCCGTAATAGAGCGGCTTCACACCGATGCGGTCGCGAACCAAATGCAGCGTGCGCTCCTGAGCATCATGGACCGCAAACGCAAACATTCCAACCGCGCGCCGCGCCGCGCCTTGAATGCCCCAAGTTTCAACCGCGGCTAAAAGAACTTCCGTATCGGATTCAGATCGAAACTCAACACCCAGCGCGCGCAACTCCTCGCGCAACTCTTGAAAGTTGTAAATCTCTCCGTTGTAAATCAACGTGAAGCGTCCACTACGCGAGCGCATAGGTTGCGCGGCGGCGTCGGTGCAATCAATAATTTTTAGACGCGTGTGCGCAAGTCCAGTGCGTGTTGGCGCATGAAACCAAATCCCAGACGCATCGGGTCCGCGATGCGCAAGCGTGCGAGCCATATCGTGAAGAACATTCTCTGGGTTTTTAAAAAAACTTGAAAAATTAATAAAACCCGCTATTGCGCACATGAATGGCCATTCCCCAACTGGTTGGTGTTTGTTCGCATTGGGACACCACATTGAGCGTCAATGGCATGCATTGAAACATTCATGCGTTGAATAGTAACGCCCAACGCGCCAGTTTCAGAAATGCCGTCAGGCTTTGGATTTTTTGCGGGCACTTGATTTGAAAGCAACATTTACTACTATGTTGCGCGTGCGTAATTCTCTCGTGCAAATGACTGGGGCTTCTAAAGTCTTCGTGGCGGCGGCAACCGATGCGGTCTTGTCTGGTGCTTTGTTGATTTGCGCGTTCCTATTGCGCTACGGTGACATTGCCCAAGCGTGGACGGCAAGTAAGCCACTGGTGATTTGGGCGGTGCTACTTGGACCAGTCTGTTTCTATGTTGCGGGTTTGTATCGCGAAATCACTCGCTACATTGGGCCTGTCTTTGCGGTGCGTGTGTGCAAAGGAGTTGCGTTGCTCACCGCGGCCATTGTCGGCGTGTCATTTCTTGAAGATCAATTTCTTAGTGTGCCGCGCACGGTGCCATTTATTTATTTTGCCATTACAACATTGGCAATCGGCAGTACCAGGCTTGGCGTGCGATGGATGCTGCTTGGCAAGGGCGGCTACGCAAAAAATTACCAAGTGGCCATCTTTGGCGCGGGCGCTGCTGGAATTGGTTTGCACTCCGCGCTTATCCATGGACGCGAGCAATCCGTGGTTGCGTTCATTGATGATGATCCAAAACTTCATGGGCGAAAAATTCGCAATGTGCCGGTGTATTCCAGCGAAAATATTTCGCAAGTTTTTGCCAATCATGACATCAAGGCGTTGCTTCTAGCGCTTCCAAGCGCAAGTCGCGCGCGCCGATTAAGGTTGGTGCAACAAGCAACGGCGCATGGCGTGCGCGTGCTGACCGTTCCAACATTGGCCGAACTGGACGACGGCACGGCGTCAGTGGGGCAATTGCGCCCCGTGAAAGTGGATGATTTGCTTGGACGCACCCCTGTTGCCGCGAATGAAGAATTAATGCATCGGCACATCACCGGCAAAAGTGTTTTGGTCACGGGCGCCGGTGGGTCGATTGGTTCCGAACTTTGCCGAAAAATTGTGGAGGCGGGTCCAACGCGCCTGGTTCTGTTGGATCACTGTGAACACAATTTGTACGCGATAGAAAAAGAAATCCGCCACATGATTGCAAAGCGTGGCACAGAAATGTTGCTTGAGACTTCGCTTGGTTCAGTGAACGACCGCGTGTTGCTTGACCGCTTGTTGGTGGCGCAGCGCATTGAAACGGTCTACCACGCCGCCGCTTACAAGCATGTGCCCATGGTTGAAAAACATGAGACCGCGGGCGTGGAGACCAACGTGTTTGGCACGCTCACCATGGCGCAAGCCGCGCTGCACGCCGGAGTGAAGGCATTTATTTTTGTATCAACCGACAAAGCCGTTCGACCTACAAGCGTCATGGGCGCCAGCAAGCGATTGGCTGAAATTATTTTGCAATCCATGGATGAAAGTTCAAATGGAGACACGGTTTTTTCCATGGTGCGCTTTGGAAATGTTCTTGGATCTTCCGGCTCCGTCATTCCGCTGTTTCAAGAGCAACTTGAGCGTGGCGGACCAGTCACGGTGACGCACGTGGAAATGGTGCGCTACTTTATGACTATTCCAGAGGCCGCCTCACTTGTGATTCAGGCTGGCGCCATGGCCCAAGGTGGCGAAGTGTTTGTGCTTGACATGGGCGAGCCCGTAAAAATTATTGACCTGGCAAAGAACATGATTCGCCTTGCGGGTCGGACGTTGCGTAATGAAAATCACCCATCAGGTGAAATTGAAATTCAAATCACGGGCACGCGCCCTGGTGAAAAGTTGTACGAGGAATTGCTCATCAGTAGCGACTCCACCACCACTGAGCATGAGTCAATTGGTTTGGCGCGGGAGCCATTTGAATCGTGGAATTCGCTAGAGGCCAAACTGGATCGCTTGCAAACCGCCGTCGATCAACGCGATGATGGCGTGGTGCGCAAATTGCTGGGCGAACTTGTGGGTGGATATCAAGCCAACACCGTGAAGTCACGCTAATGCACTTGTGATTGCATTGATCTGCGTCATGCAGATTGTCGGCATAGCCAACATTCCAATACAAGCAATGACCAACGGCGCTGGGCCGCGTGATATGGAGTTGCAGCGGGGCTGGCCAACAATCCACGCAAAGCAATCCGGTTTGTGAGTTGGCAAACTCGTGATTGCGGGTCAAACAGTTTTGATTCACACAGTTGGACCAAGGCGTGTTCAGCGCGCGGGATAATGCTTGAATTATTGTTGTAAAGAATTCGGGCGATCAATGGTTCAGGAAAATATTGGCGCAACATGTGCGCAAGTACGCCGCCATTGATGGTTGCCAAATGACGCGCGAATATTTGTTGTCCAAATGAATGCCCCAGTTCTGTGGGCAGTCCAGTGATTGGAGCTGATGCAATTGCGGTGACTTTATGATTTAAAAATGGCGTGGCGACAGCAAGGGAGTGATGCGTTGAAATTTGATTCAGTAAACCAATATTGCACGATTGTGTTCGCATTTGTGTTGGCGACGCAGAAGGTGCGGGCTTCCTGCGCAGCAACAAGTTGATGAATGACATTGTTGGCGTAGCTGCCAAAGAAGTTTCATGAATACCGCTGAGAGCATGCGAAGAATTCGCGCGCGCAAACGCGGCGTTTGCATTCATGGTCAGTGAATCAAGCGAACCAGTGGGCTCATCCAGCGCGCTGGCGACGCGATTGAGCAACTCGGAAAAATCTTCAAGTGTTTCACTTTGGTGATGAACAGCGCCAAGATGTTGAGCGATGTCTGTTGAAAGAGTCGCGTTGTCGGTATACAGCGGATCGGCCACCGCGCACGTATGTGTTTCAAGTTGCAATTCCAAGCGGCACATGGCCGCCAAAAGTGAATCGGCGGAGGTGTTGGCGCGCATAATGTGAACGCTGTTCGAACGAAACCGCGACTGTTGCAAAGAATCCAGCAAAGCCCGCCGCAGCAATTCACTTTGCTCAGCAAGAGTGAGTTGTGTCAGGTTTGTTGGCGCAAGAAATAACTGGTTGAATTGTGAATTTGACTCATGTTGCGCGCCGCAAAAAGTGGACGAACGCAACTCACCGCACAGTGGCGCCAGCATGGTCACAACACCGCTCGCGGCTGGATCCCCTTCGCGAATTGAAATCAGGCTGGCGCTAGCCAGCAACGGAGCGCAGTCCAGTTCCACAAATCCGCCCGCGCATACTTTGTGCGCGCCTTGATACATCGATCGCGGCGCGGTCACAGCTCCTTGAGCCAAATATTCATTGATTGCGTCTTGATCCAATGTCGCGTCAAATCCAGGAATTATTTTCAGCGCGCGCAATTCGCTGGCAAACGCAAGCCATCCTCGACCCGAAGCGAAATACAGCGGCTTGGAATCAAAGGCATCGCGCGCCAAAAGCAATTTTTTCAGGCGATCATTCCACAGCGCCAGTGCAAACGGAGTTTCAATGGCGCGCAAAGCCTCAATCGGGCTCTTGGTCGGATCGGCAAACGCGCGCGCCAATTCAGCCAACGCGGGTGGATGTTGATTGGAGTCAAGAGTGGCGCCGTGCGTGGCCGCAAGAGCGTCGCCGTCATACACAATTTGAATTTGCGCCGCGGAGTTTGCCAAGACCGCGGTGCGTGAAGTTAATAAGTGGCAGTCGGACAAGGCGACTTGGGTTTGCTCGCCTATCCACAGCGAGTCGCGTTCAAAGCCTCGGTGAATCATGGCGTGCTGCATTTGGGCCATCAATGCACCAAGTTTTTTTCCAGTAAAGCCTGCGCCAAAATCAATCAGGCCGCAAATGCCGCTCATGGCGCGGGCTCAACGGCAACTTCTTTGGCGGGGAAAAGTTTCGCCGCCACCAAGCCAAAATATTCTTTAAGACACGTTTCTGTTTGATCCAGCGCTTGACCGCGCGGCAAAAGCATGCGCCATGAAAATTGCTCATCAATTCCCGCCGTGAGATAGTGGCAAGGAAGTTCAACCACTTCAAATCCAAGCGCGCGAAATTGCATGGCGGCGCGTGGCAAATGAAAGACACTGGTGGCAAGCAAAATTTTCTTCACATGAAGACTGCGCAATGTCTTGGCGTGTTGAATGGATTCGCTTTCCGTATTTGTCGCTTGCGGACCAACCACAATCGCGCTTTCCGGAATAGCCAACTCAAGCGCCATTTGTTTTTGAAATTGCCCCTCACTCATGTTTGGATCATCGGGCTTGCCGCCGCCACCCAACACCAACAACGGCGCCTTACCAAGTTTGTACGCCTCAACCGCCACGCGAAATCGATCCGCCGTGGCGCTTACAAAACATGTTTCATTTGGTTGATCACGGTGCCAGCGAAATGTGCTTCCAAGCACCACAATTGCGTCGCACTGTGGCGCATCGGCGGCGCGAAGCGGCGCGACCATGCGCTCTAAACTTGCGGCCAACCAGGTCGCAATCAATGGCGTGCATGTGAAATATAAAATCACCGCGCCGCACGCGTTCAGCAACGCGCCAATGCGCCACGCACGCGCGTTGCAATGCGCGCGATTGCGCCACATGAAGATCAAGCCCACAACAATCAGCAACAGTGAAATTGTTGAAGGCATGAAGAATGGCAGCCACCATCTTGGCGTGGTAAGAAACATGGCGCTTGAAAGAGTAACCCGCATTCGCACGGAGTGAGATCTGTCCGTATGCTTTCACGCATGACACCATTCATGGGCGAATTTGTGGGAACCGCACTCTTGGTTTTAATCGGAGATTCCGTGGTTGCGAACAATTGTTTGGCGCGCACCAAGGGCAACAACGCGGGTTGGTTTGCCATGTGCGCCGGGTGGGGTGCCGCCGTTTTTGTGGCGGTGTATTGCGTGGCTGCTTCAAGCGGCGCGCATTTAAACCCCGCAGTCACAATTGGTTTGTGGTGTGCCGGAGTGTTTGATGGCGCCAAAGTTTCGTCGTACATCACCGCGCAAATGCTTGGAGGATTTGTGGGCGCGGTGCTGATGTGGATTTCGTATTTGCCGCATTGGGGAAAAACCCCAGACGGTCCAACAAAGCTGGGCGTGTTCTGCAACGCGCCAGCCATTCGCGCGCCGCTGTCAAACTTTGTAACGGAAGTCATTTCCACTGGCATTTTAATTTTTGGCATTCTGTCGCTCAAAGACGCGCAGTTGAACATGAACGATGGCAGCGTTGTGAAACTAAGTCTGGGTGCCATTGGCGTGTTGCCCGTGGCGTTGCTGGTGTTTGCGATCGGTTTATGTCTGGGCGGCTCAACGGGCTACGCCATTAATCCCGCGCGCGACTTTGCTCCGCGCATTGCGCACGCGTTGTTGCCAATTCCCAACAAGGGTTCCAACGATTGGGGCTACGCGTGGATTCCAATCTTTGGTCCGCTTGTTGGCGGACTTGTAGCGGCGTGGCTTTTCAAAGTGCTCAACGTGGCAAGTGTCGCGCTTCCGTGACGCGTTTAATCAACGGGCGTAGCTAGCAATAAAAATCGCGCGGTGAACGGGTTCATGGAAAGCGTGTCCGTGCGCAATCCCGCTCGGCTGACATGCCGTAAAATTTCACGCTTAGAAAAACCTTTGGCCACGCTCAAGCGCGCGTCGTGGCGCACAAATTCGCTGGAGAACAAAGTCAGCGCATGCACAATCGCTGCGCTCATGGGTGTGCGCCATAAATCATTCCACACCACAAGACCGCAACTTGCGCGCGCCATGGTGGCCAGCGCCGCGGGCACCATGTCATCTGGAAAGTGGTGCAACATCATGGCGGCATGCACCACATCCCACTTGCGTTTGCGCCAATGTTGCGCGACATCATCTAGCCCGCATTGTTCAAGCTGAATAAAATTCGCGTTGGGGCCAAACTGGCTCAGGCATTCGTGCGCCGCGGCAATTGAACCAGCATGCGGATCAATCGCCGTCACGCGGATTGGAATGTTATGACGCAGCGCCCACGCAACAATTGCAATTGGTAAATCGGCGCAACCCGTTCCCACGTC
>CAIWNO010000173.1 GCA_903914045.1 uncultured bacterium
GCTGCTGCGCCTGCCGCTGCCCCTGCCGCTACTTCTGCCGCAACTCCAGCTGTTGCGCCCGCACCTGTAACGCCAGCGAAAACAGTTGCACCCGCACCTGTAGCGCCAGCCGCTCCAGCGAAGCCCGTTGCACCCGCAGCACCTATTGCACCTGTTGCGCCCGCAGCTCCTGCTAAACCAGTTGCGCCAACTGCGCCAGCACCAGCCCCCGCCGCAACCGCGTCCATGCCAATGTCAGACATGATGTATGTGGTCATGAAGACCAACAAGGGCGACGTGGTCATGGAACTTGATCACAAGATGGCGCCCAAGAGCGTTGAGAATTTTATGGCGTATGTGAATGAAAATTATTACGACGGCACAATCTTTCACCGCGTGATTAGCGGCTTTATGATTCAAGGCGGCGGTTTCACCAGCGACATGAAGCAAAAGCCAACCAAGGCGCCAATTGTGAACGAAGGCAAGAATGGGTTGCCCAACAACCGTGGCACGCTGGCCATGGCTCGAACCAACGATCCAAATTCCGCCACCAGCCAATTCTTTATCAACACGGTTGACAATCAATTCCTTAATGCCAACGGTCGCAATCCGGGCTACGCGGTGTTTGGCAAAGTGATTGACGGCATGGATGTGGTGGATGTGATTCGCAACGGCAAGACCAAGCCTGGCGATGTTCCAGTTGAAACCATTGAAATTATTTCCATTCGGCCGTTGCCTGGTCCACCAGCAACTAAGAAATAAGCGGGCAAAAACGCTTATTTGAGTATTAGCCAAAGAACGCTTGCAAGTTCAATCGCCACAACATATTCGCACAATCGCTCCCGCGGATTTCATCCGCGGGAGTTTTTTTGTCCGACCAACGCGGCTACAAATCACGCAGTGCGTATGTGTTAAAGCACCCCGCATGATCAAATTTATTTTGTTGTGAAACTTTTCAACCCACTCGCACAGCGAACGACTTATTTAGTTTCGACACTTTTCAACGCGGCCACAAGTTGGGCTTCATTCCAAATCGCCACGCCCAATGCGCGCGCCTTTTCCAACTTGCTGCCGGCGTCGCTTCCGGCGATAACAAAATCCGTTTTCTTGGAGACCGAGCCGCTGATCTTCGCGCCAAGTGATTCCAATCTTTCAGCCAAATCTGAGCGCTCAAAATTTTCCAGTGTGCCCGTGAGCACGATTGTCTTTCCAGCAAACACATCATCCGTGCCCGCGCCGCCCGCCTTAGCCGCGCCATACAACGGACTGCGCAAATTCACGCCGGCGCCCGCCAAGTCCTTGAACATTTTGCGAATATCCGCGCGCCGCAAGTCCCCCGCCAAACTGGCCGCCGTGGTTTCGCCAAAGTCATCCAGCGCTTCAAACTGCTCTTGCGTTGCCGCCAGCAACGCGTCCGCGTCTGGAAACATTTTTGCCAATGTCTTGCTTGCCGTTGCGCCAATGTGTCGCAAACCTAGCGCCGCCAACACGCGCGCCAAACCTTTGTCCTTGGCGCCGTTGGCCGAATCAATAATAGATTGCGCTGTTTTCAAGCCAATTTTGCGCTGCTGCGTGCCCGCGCTTGTGGTGGCCTCGCTGGTCATGTCGGCCATGGTCTTGGCGTTCAGGGTGAACAAGTCCGCAAATTTTTTCACCATGCCCGCGTCCACCAATTGATCAACCACCTTGTCGCCAAGGCCTTCTATGTTCATTTGATCGCGTCCAACAAACCACTTCACGCGCTCGCAAAATTGCGCCTTGCACGCCGGGTTGCGGCAAAATATTTTGGGTCCTTCTTTTTCCAACTCGCTACCGCAACTTGGACACACCACAGGCGCAACCACCGGCACGCTTTTTTTCTTTCGCGCAGAAAGATCAACCTGCACCACTTGCGGAATAATTTCGCCCGCCTTCTCCACCAACACGAGGTCACCCACGCGAATGTCCTTGCGCCAAATCTCCTCAATGTTGTGCAGCGTGGCGTGGCGCACCGTGCTTCCACCAACAAACACCGGTTCCATGGTGGCGCGCGGAGTGAGCGTGCCGCCCTTGCCCACTTGCCATTCAATGTTCAC
>CAIWNO010000174.1 GCA_903914045.1 uncultured bacterium
GTGGCGCGAGGTTCTCCGCAGGTGTGTGTTCTTTTAAGCATTGTGGGTTCCGTGTAAGGAGGCGAAGGGTACTTGAAATGACGAATCGGGTATGGTTTGGTTGTGGACGGCGTCAAAAATATAAAAGATCATTCATCCGCGAAAGCCACCGTGCTGTTCACAGCATTTGAGCCGTCGGGTGACGCGCATGCCGCGCCAGTGATCGCCGCATTGAAGGCCATGGCGCCAGAAATTGAAATTGTCGCTTGTGGTGGCCCGCAGATGGAGCGCGCGGGCGCCATCATGATCGAGCGCACCGCGGATGATGGCGCCATGGGATTGTCGGCGTTGTCAAAAATCGCCTCGGTGAAAAAAACGCAGAACGCGATTCGTCAGTGGGCGCAAGCGCGTCGAGTAAATGTGCATGTGCCGGTGGATTCGCCAGCCGCAAACTTTGCCATTGCCAAATTCATGAAGGCCCGCGGAGTGCGCGTGTGTCATTTGGTGGCGCCGCAGTTGTGGGCGTGGGGACCGTGGCGCTTGAATAAATTGCGTCGTTGCACTGATTTGGTGCTGTGTTTGCTGCCATTTGAGCAAGAGTGGTTTCGATCGCGGCGCGTGCCGGCGAAGTTCATCGGGCACCCGGTGATCAATCGAATTTTGGATCAGGCGCAAATAGACGTGCAATCAAACGAGTTGCCAAAGGGTTCGCCCAAAGTGCTTTTGCTTCCAGGTAGCCGCAGCAGCGAAGTGACACGCAATCTTCCGTTGCTGTTGAAAGTGTTCAGCGATATTCAACATAATCATCGCCGCGCCATTGCGATCATGGTGACGGCCAACGACTCATTGGCGCGCTTGGTTCGTGAGCGCGTGCCAACGCTGCCGCCAGGGGTGTTGTTGATGACGGGCAAATTGGACGCCGCAATTTCGTGGAGCGAGATTGCGTTGTGCGTTAGCGGCACGGTGAGTTTGGATTTGTTGCGCCAAGCCAAGCCAATGGTGGGCATGTATCGAACTGGATTGTTGTCCGTGGTTGGCGGCAACATTATGTTGTCCATGCCCAATCGATTGTTGCCGAATATTTTGGCGGGCAAGCGCGTGGTGCCGGAGTTTGTGCCGTGCCTTGGGCGCGCGGGTCCTATCAGTGCGGCGGTGGAGGAGCTTTTGGTTGATCAATCGCGGCTACGCGAAACCGCCAACGCCTTGCGCATGCTTTTGCCCGCATTTCAAGGGAAAAGACCTGATATCGAGGCGGCCGAAGCCATCATTGCTTTCGTGACTGGTCGCAGTCCGATGGATAACAACTGAACTGATGCAGCCGCTGCTTTGAAAATGAATTGGAATCAGCACGCGCTGCGCAGAAAATTCCTAGAGACTCTATTATCAAACTTCCTCCGCACACTTGAACAGGAAACCATCATGTTGAAAAAAATCGCTGCTGTATTTCTTCTTGCATTCGCAGTCACGCCATCTTTGGCGCAAACCGAAAAGCCAGAGAAGGTTTTGAAAATCATTTCAAGTTTGCCACGCACGGGCAGCGCCAACGCGCAGACCACCACCATGGTCAACGGAATTCAATTGGCCATTGATGAAGTTCATGGAAAAATTGGCGAATACACCATTGTGTATGAGGACATGGACGACGCCAGTCCACAGCGTGGCAATTGGGACCCGGCTGTTGAGGCGCAAAATGCCAACAAGGCTGCGCGTGATGAGAGTGTGATTGCGTACATCGGAACTTTTAATTCTGGAGCCAGCAAAATCAGCATGCCAGTCTTGAACAAGGCTGGGTTGCTCATGATTAGTCCCGCGGCCACATATCCCGGGCTGACCAAGCCTGGCAAAGGCGAGGCCAATGAGCCAAAGATTTATCGACCCACGGGCAAGATTAATTTTTTCCGCGTGGTGCCAGCTGATGATTTACAAGGATTTGTCGCTGCGGAATGGGCCAAAGACATGGGCGTGAAGAAGGTGTACATACTTGACGATCGCGAGTTGTACGGCAAGGGAATTGCCAATGTGTTTGAGAATCACGCCAAAGAAATTGGAATAGAAGTTCTTGGCCGCGAAGGCATTGATCCAAAGGCCTCCAACTTTAAGTCGCTTGCCACCAAGATCAAGGCCGCGGCGCCGGACATGGTGTATTTTGGCGGTACCACGCAAAATAGCGCGGGACAAATTGCCAAAGATTTGCACACGGCAAACGCAACTCCAAAATTCATGGTGCCTGATGGATGTTTTGAGAAAGCGTTCATTGAAGCTGCGGGTGCAGAAAATGTGAATGGCAGCGCGTACATCACCTTTGGTGGATTGCCCGCGGACAAACTTACGGGCCGTGGCGCTGAATTTCGCGCGGCCTACAAGAAAAAATATAATTTGAAAGAGAACGAGGAGCCCGAGGGCTACGCCGTGTATGGCTACGAGGCGTGCAAGGTGTTGCTGGACTCAATTCCAAAGGCCAAGACCAAGGATCGCGCGGGCATTTTGCAAGCCGTGTCGGAGACCAAAAACTACAACGGCGCCCTTGGAATATGGAGTTTTGACGAGAACGGCGACACCACCAACACCACCATGAGTGGCAACACAGTTGAGAACGGCGAGTTTAAATTTGTCAAGGTTCTTGGCAAGTAAAATCTTGAGGCGCTTTCAAAAGTGAATCCAGCAACGCACGGATTAATTTGCGAAACGCTTGTCGCAATGATTGTGTCGCATGCCGCGGCGGCGGGCGGCTCAGTTGCGCCAGTTGCCATGGGTTGGGGCGATGTTCTATCTCAGCAACTCATCACCGGCGTCTCCAACGGCATGATCATTGCGCTGATCGCTATTGGATACACCATGGTGTATGGAATTATTGAGCTGATTAATTTTGCGCACGGAGATTTGTGCACGCTTGGATCATTCTTGGCGCTCACATTGGTTGGCGCGTTGGGCATGGAGGTGTGGTCAGGCATGGGCGGAACTGCGGCGGTGATCACGTTGCTGATCAGCGCGGCGATTTTTTGCGGCGCGTTGAACTGGACCATTGACCGCGTGGCGTACCGACCGTTGCGAGGCAAACCAAAACTTGCGCTGCTTGTGAGCGCCATTGGGTGCTCCTTTATTTTGGTGAATATTGCCCTGTTTTGGGGCGGTTTACCCATGGAGGTCTTTGGCGGCGGCAATCAAGCGGCGGCTCCAAAAGATTTTCCATCGCTCATCTCCAATGAAAATTTGTTGGGCGCGCAATCCGCCATCACCGTCACATGGCGCGACTTGTTCGTAGTGATTGTCACGGTTCCATTGATGATTGGCTTGACATGGTTGGTGAAGTCCACGCGCCTTGGAAAGGCCATGCGCGCCGTGGCGCAAAATCCAACAGCGGCCGCGCTGATGGGCATTGATGTGAACCGCGTGATCGGCTCAACATTTCTCATTGGCGGCGCGCTTGGCGGATTCGCCAGCGTCATTTACGCGCTCTACAACAATACAATTTCATTTCAGATGGGCTATCGCACCGGAATGGACGCCTTCACCGCGGCGGTGCTTGGTGGCATTGGAAGTTTGCCTGGCGCGGTGGTGGGCGGAATTGTGATTGGCTTGGTGCGCGCGCTGAGCGATGGCTACATTGAAGCGCGCTGGACCAACTCGGTTGTGTTTGGAATTCTCATTCTCACACTTGTGTTTCGGCCCAGCGGAATTTTGGGCGCCAAGCTTCGGGAGAAAGTTTGATGAACGCCGCCCCAATTTGGAAAAAATTCCTGCGCGTTGACATTGCGTTGTTGATCTTGGCGTGCTTGTTGCCACTGGTGGATCAACGCTGGCACTTGGACATGGTTGATCCCATGCGCGGCGTGATGGTGTTCGCCATCTTGGCGCTTGGCTTGAACATTGTCACCGGCTTTACAGGGCTTTTACACTTAGGAATGGCTGCTTTTATGGCCATTGGCGCCTACGCCTTTGCCATTTGCAGTTGTGATATTTATCCCTTTCAACTGAATTTCTGGTGGGCCATTCTATTCACCGCGATTGTTGGCGCATTCGCCGGCGTGTTGCTTGGCGCGCCAACGCTTGGTTTGCGTGGCGACTACTTGGCTATTGTCACGCTTGGTTTTGGAGAGATCACGCAAGACGTGTTGAAAAATTTGGATGTCATTACAAAGGGAACGCAAGGCATCAATCCGTTGCCATCGCCACATGTTCCTTGGTGGACCGCGACCGGATTTGGAATGCTTGAATTCACAAGCGA
>CAIWNO010000175.1 GCA_903914045.1 uncultured bacterium
CACCAATTCATCGCCCACACCTTTGAGTTGATCGGAAATAATCGCGTTCACGCAGTGCGGCCAGATGTAGTCGGAGCCAATTAAAAAGTAGCGGCGCGCGGCAAGTTTAGAGTGGCACCAACTCACCGCCGGTGTGATTTGTTGATTGGGCGCGGCGCCAACATAAATAATGTTGGGCGATTGTTCCAGGCCCTCATACGCCATTGGATAAATCAGAAGATGGTCGTTGCTTTCAAACACGGGCAGAACGCTCTTGCGGCTGGCGCTGGTCCAGCAACCAAAGACCACGCACACGTTGTCGTTGCGGATCAACTTCTCGGCTTGTGTGGCAAAAGTCGCGGGGTCGGACGCGCCGTCGGCAATCTTCCACTGGACTTGTCTACCTAAAAGACCGCCGTCGGCGTTGATTTGTTCAAGCGCAAGAATTTCAGCGTCAATCATTGATTTTTCGCTGACCGCCATGGGCCCGGTTTGCGAATGAAGAATGCCAACCATAATTGGCGAGCGATCCACAATCACGCGGTCAATGGCGAACCAACACAGCGCGCCAAGCGAGATGAAAATAATCCAAGCAAACAAGCCGCGGACACGGCGCGTGCCTGCACCAAAAGATCGGTTTGTGGTGGTGGGGACTTCAGAAACTGCGCGCGCGTTTGTAACCATTTTTCTAAATGCATGGTAACGAAAAAACGTTATTAGTTTGGCCGTTGGCGTGTCAAAAGAACGACTCGCTTACAAGTATGCAAACTATGATTATACGCGCATGATTGATAGCGCCCAGAAATTACTTGCCAGCACAACGCATCATCAGCGACAGGTATTGTTGATCATTGATGTTCAAAACGATTTTTGCATCGGCGGCGCGCTTGCGGTACCAGACGCCAATGCAATCGTTCCGCTTATCAATCAATTCTCTGCGCACTTTGCGCATGTCATTTGCACGCAGGACTGGCATTGCCCGAAGCATATTTCGTTCGCGTCAAGCCACCCCGGTAAAAAGCT
This sequence comes from uncultured bacterium, assembly GCA_903914045.1. Classification (GTDB taxonomy): domain Bacteria; phylum Planctomycetota; class Phycisphaerae; order Phycisphaerales; family SM1A02; genus SYAC01. The sequence goes on from CAIWNO010000175.1 coordinate 1,003, forward strand.
TTATGAAACCATAGAAACACAAAGTGGCGCGCAAATGTTGTGGCCCGATCATTGCGTGGCCAACACGCATGGCGCCGAGTTTGATGGCCAACTTGATCGCGCGCGGTGCGAATTTGTAGTGCGCAAGGGCACGCACAAAAACTTGGATTCATACTCGGCGTTTTTAGAGAATGACAAAATCACACAGACCGGGTTACACGCATATTTACAGCAACGCGAACTGACTTCATTGTTTCTTGTGGGCCTGGCCACGGATTATTGCGTGGCGTTTACCGCTATCGACGCGCGCAAACTTGGCTACCAAACCACTTTGTTGCAATCGGCATGCAGAGCGATTGATATGAACGGTTCGTTGGAGCGCGCGTGTGAGCGCATGGACAAGGTCGGCGTAAGTCGTAAGTAGGGGGCGATTGGTTACGCATTGAAATTCATCCGCTTCTTGTGTTTATGCTTGCGGCGTAGCCGACACAAAAAAATCCACGAAAATTTCAGCAACGCATCCGCACTTAAAAGTTAGAGTTTATGCGCCGCCAAGCGCTCATAGTGCGGCCGCGCCGCGTCGGCAATGCGGCGCACGTTGTCGCTCATATCTTTTATGTCAACCGCGGCGCGCGGCGGACCAAATTCCGTGGAGCGTTCAACCGCGTCATACCACACTGGCGCCCACACACCGTCGCTGTCGCGCTTGCCGGCGGGCCAACGCAACATACGCTCGCTAAATTCAATCTCAAGCGCCGCGCACAATTTGGAAAGTGTCGCCCGCGGATTGGCCAACACATCCGCGCTATCAATCACGGGCGGCGCCGCGCCAAGTCGATCACACTCGCGCTCAAATAATTCGCGTTGACGCTCAACACCAATATCTGCCAGCGTCACATTTTCGCGCTTCACCGTGTAACTGGCCAGCACCGCTTCGGGCGCGCGAATTAAAAACGCGTTGCGACAATCAGCGGTCCAGTCAAGGCTAAAGTCCGCCAGCATGTGGTGCGTCATATGTTTCTGATACCACACCGCCGCGCCATCTGGAGTTGGTCCGCTTAACTCACCAACCACAGCGCGCCAGTCCGTTGATTGCGACGCAAGAACTTCATCACGCATTGGATGGTCCACGCCCGTCTGCAGTAAATACGCCGCATAAAACGGCTCATCCACAACCGCGGTGTCGGCGCGGTTTTCAAAGGCGCGCATCATGGCCGTGGAAATATTGCGCGGTCCCGACCACATGGCAATGCGAATACTCATCGCGCGGCTTCCGCGTTTTTTAATTCTTCATACAAACCGCGCAGGCGACTTGTCATTGGTCCAGGCAACGTGAGCGGCAGGGCACGTCCATCAATTTCGCGCACTGGTGTCAAGCCGCCAAAAGTTCCAGTGACAAACGCCTCGTCCGCGCCGCGCGCGTCATCAACGGAAAAATTATCCAAGCGAATTGGAATGTTGTTGTCGCGGCACAGTTGAAGAACGTTGGCGCGCGTCACGCCAAGAAAGCAGAACTCGCCAGTGGAGGTGCGAACCTGGCCGTCTTTCACCCAGAAAAAATTGGTGGCGTTGCAACTTGAAACAAATCCTTGCGGATCAAGCATCAGCGCCTCGTCCGCGCCCACCGCAATCGCTTGGTTCAGCGCCAAAATTAAATTCAATCTGCTGTGCGAGTTCAAGCGCATGTCAAACATGTGCGCCGGCGTGCACAGAATTGTGCTTGTAGCAAGCGACAATCCGCGCGTGACCACGGCGGGGCTAGGAACTTTCCACTCCGCAAGTATGACAATGGTGGGAATACCCAGCGCGTTGCGCGGGTCCTGATTCGCTCCAGTTTTTTCGCCGCGCGTCACCATCAATCGCAAGTGCACGCCATCTTCCATGCCGTTGGCGCGTAGCAATGTTTCAAGCGCGTCGATCACGCCTTGGCGCGTCAACCCAATATCAAGATTGATGGCTTTGGCGCCGGCGAATAATCGATCCAGATGCGCGTCTAGAAAAACCAACTTACCTTTGTGCAGTCGCAGGCCTTCCCACACGCCGTCGCCAACCACAAAGCCCGCGTCAAACACAGACACTTTGGCGTTGGCGCGCGTGACCAAATTTCCCTGCAACCAAATGCGGGCGTTGGCGTTGCGCGGATCAGCGGCGAAGTCTTGGCTACCAGCCATGGGTCACACTCCTTCTTGCACGGGCTTTGCACGGGGCGGTATTTGCATACGCGCGTCATCGTAACGCCATGCGTGCGTGGTGCGCCGCAGACAGGCGACATATATAAATGCGCGCCTTGTGTTTATGCTTGCGGCGTGGCCAGCACAAAAAAATCCAAACAAGTTTCAGCAACGCCGCGGCGCGCGCGTGTGTCCGCAAGACCAGCGTCAATCGCGCCGCCGCGCGCGCGCGTGATCGCAAGTTCGGCTTCAATCACGCCGCCTCTCAAGCTTGCTGACATGGCGAATGTCGGACCAGCCACGCTAGGCGATTTAAATTTGCTTGGCATACAACGCGTAGCGCAACTTGCAAAGTTGCAACCAAGCGACGCGTTTGTGCTGTGGCGCAAACTCGGCCGGCTCACAGGTGGTTTGCACGACCCATGCGTGATCGATGTATTCATGTCCGTCATTTCGCAAGCACACGGCAATACACCTTGCCCGTGGTGGCACTTCACAAAGCAACGCAAGGCAATGATGGCGGCGCATGCCAAGCATCAATTAACAAATATGCGTTCTAATTAAAACATAAACAATAAACACTCTTACAAAACATACAAGAAACTACTTGGGCTTCAATGATTGCTCATTTAAAGCATTCGTACGATTAATTTCTGCTGCTTCGCGAAATAGTTTTTTTTGAGCTTTAAGCAATATTCCAAAGTTGCTTAAATCAGTGGCACTATCTGGATGTCCAGCAGGAAAAACCTTAAGATGAATTTGGAGCGCCTCGAACAGTAATGGCTCTGCCTCTACCAGTTTGTTTTGTGCTTGAAGCAACTTACCTAGGTGATTTAAATCATTGGCAATATATGGATGTCCAACAGGAAAGGCCTTACGATCAATTTCGAGCGCTTCGCGATATAAAGGATCTGCCTCTGCCAGTTTATTTTGTGCTTGAAGCAAACTACCCAAGCTGCCTAAAATACAGGCAATATTTGGATGTCCAGCAGGAAGGGCCTTGCGATACATTTCGAGCGCTTCGCGCAGTAATGGCTCTGCCTCTGCCAGTTTGTTTTGGTCTAGAAGCAGATTTGCAAGATTGTTTAAAGTAGTGGCAATACGTCGATGTCCAGCAGGAAAGGCCTTGCAATTGATTTCGAGCGCTTCGCGATATAAGGGATCTGCCTCTGCCAGTTTATTTTGTGCTCGAAGCAGAGCTGCAAGGAAGTTTAAAGATTTGGCAATATCTGGATGTCTAGCAGGAAGGGCCTTGCGATACATTTCGAGCGCTTCGCGCAGTAATGGCTCTGCCTCTGCCAGTTTGTTTTGGTCTAGAAGCAGATTTGCAAGATTGTTTAAACTAGCAGCAATATTTGGATGTCCAGCAGGAAGGGCCTTACGATCAATTTCGAGCGCTTCGCGTAATAAGGGCTCTGCCTCTTCATATCGAGCCAAGTTGAAAAATGTTACTCCAATATTTTTTCGTAAGTTCGCTTCTACAAGCGGCTGATCTTTCAGTGCGCCTTGATTCAGTTCTTTGACCGCGGCCTTCATGGCTTGCATTACAGTGACTTTGTCACCCAATAATTCGTAGGGGTCCGCAGCGCTTAGCATCTTTGTTTGGAACTCAGCGACCGCAACAGCAATTGCTTCCTGATGCTGGGCTTGCACCGTTGCCGCCTCCGCCACCCGCCACTGCCAAGAAGCAACACCAAGACCAATCACCAGCGCGGCAACAATCGCGCCCACTGCAACAACAAGGCCGCGATTGCGCCTCACATATTTGCGCATGCGGTACGCCTTTGAAATCGGCGCGGCGATCAGCGGCCTGCCATCTATATAGTTGCGGATGTCGTCGGCCAAATCTTTGGGCGTTTCGTAGCGCTCATTGCGTTCTTTGCGAAGCGCCTTGAGCGGAATCCATTCCAATTCACTTTTCAGCGTGTGATTGAGCGACACCGGAAGTTCACGCCGCGCCGTTGCAATGCGACTAGAAAGCGCGGTGTCACTTTTCGCAATGGAAGACAAGCGCGCCGCGGGAGTTGGCGGATCGTCCTCGCGAATCATGCGCTGAACTTCGCGGTACG
>CAIWNO010000176.1 GCA_903914045.1 uncultured bacterium
CACGCCGCGAAAATGGCTGACCACGTCAACCGCGTCGCCGGCGGAAAGTTTGTGCGCGGCCATGTCTTGCGCGTTCATCAACACCACGCGGCGACCTTGGTGAATGCCGCGGTAGCGATCCTCCATGCCATAAATAGTTGTCTTGTATTGATCGTGCGAGCGAATGGTGGTCATGACAAACTGGCCGTGACCAACTTCCAGATGCGGAATTTTGTGAACCGTGAAGATGGCTTTTTTACTTGGCGTGCCAAAGTTGTTGCTGTCGCGAACTTCATGCGGCAATTCAAAACCACCTGATTGACGCACCTTTGCGTTGAGATTTTCAAATCCAGGAATGACATTGGCAATGTGATCGCGAATCAAGTCGTAGTTGCCAACTAGCGAATTCCAATCCACACCCAGCGTTGCATTTGCAAGCGCGCCAACAATGGCTGGCTCGCTCAATAAATGCGCAGACGCCGGCTCCAAATTTCCCCGCGACGAATGCACAACGCCCATGGAATTTTCTACGCACACAAATTGCGCGCCCGTGGCTTGCATATCAAGCTCGGTGCGGCCCAAGCATGGAAGAATGAGCGCCTGTGCTCCGGTGATTAAATGCGAGCGATTGAGTTTGGTGGAAACCTGCACCGTTAACTCGCAGAGCGAAAGAGCTGTGGCGGTGAACGCGGTGTCGGGAGTGGCCGAAAGAAAATTTCCGCCAAGCGCAAAGAACACTTTCACGGCGCCGGCATGCATGGCTTGAATGGCTTCAACCGTGCTGTAGCCGTGCTCCTGCGGCGGCGTGAAATGAAACTCCTTGCCCAGGCTGCGCAAAAATTCCGCCGTGGGTCGCTCCCAAATTCCCATGGTGCGATCACCTTGCACATTACTGTGGCCACGCACCGGACACGCGCCCGCGCCAGGCTTGCCAAAATGTCCGCCCAGCAAAAGAAGATTAATGATTTCTTGAATGTTGCCAACGGCGTTGCGATGTTGCGTAAGACCCATGGCCCAGCAACAAATCATGGCCTTGCTGTTGGCGATGACCTCCGCCACTTCGCGAATCTGCGCCTCTGAAATTCCGCTGCCGCGCACAATATTTTCCCACGTCTCGGCCGCAAGGTCGTCGCGGTACTCATCAAAGCCCTCGGTGCTGCGCGCAATAAATTCCCTGTCAATGCGCGGCGTGGGCTGCTCTAAAATTGCTTTTTGAATTCCCTTGAGCAGCGCGACATCGCCGTTGATTTTCACGGGCACATGATGCGTGGCCAACCGCGTTCCCTTGCCAACAATGCCGGCAATTTCTTGCGGATGTTGAAAGCGCTTCAAGCCCGTCTCCGCAAGCGGATTGATGCTGATGATCTGGCAACCGCGACGCGCGGCATGCTGCAACGTGCGCAACATGCGCGGATGATTGGTGCCAGGATTTTGTCCGATGACAACAATGCAATCAGCGCTGTCAAAATCTTTCAGCGACACGGTGCCCTTGCCCGTGCCAATGGTGCGCAACATGGCTTGACCGCTTGACTCGTGGCACATGTTGGAGCAATCAGGAAGATTGTTGGTGCCAAAGCGACGCACAAACAGCTGATACAAAAACGCGGCCTCGTTGCTAGTTCTTCCCGACGTGTAGAACACCGCGTCATTGGGTGATGGCAACGCCTTGAGCGCGCCGCCAATTTTTGCGAAGGCGTCTTGCCATGAAATTGGCGTGTAGTGCGACGCGCCATCGGCCAAGAACATGGGCTGCGTAAGGCGACCTTGCTGACTGAGCCAGTGATCCGTTTGGCGCGAAAGTTCCTCCACGGAATGGCGCACAAAAAAATCCGCGGTGATTCGTTTCAGCGTGGCCTCTTCCGCTACGGCCTTGGCGCCGTTCTCGCAGAACTCCGCGATGGATCGATGATCTTCTGGATCAGGCCATGCGCAACCAGGGCAATCGAAACCGTCCTTCTGATTCACGTCGCGCAACACTTTGGCGGTGCGCGCCAAACCCATTTGCTCAACGGACATGGTGAGCGCAACTTTCACCGCGGTGAGACCGCCCGCGGATTCCGCCGGCGCACCAACGCGAAGATTGGCGTCAAGCACTTCGGGGCTAAGAAATTCTGGATTGCGTTGCTTGCTCATTGCGCGCCTGCTTTGATTGTGGTTTGCAAAATTCGCGCGGCTCCGTGATAAATATTAAATCGTTCGCCGCGCGCGAACCCCACAAGTGAAATATTGAAACGCTTGGCCAACTCAACCGCCAAACTAGATGGCGCACCCACCGCGACAATCATGGGCACGCCTGCCACAAGCGCTTTCTGCACCAATTCAAAACTTGCGCGCCCGCTGAGAAATAAAAGGTGGCGTGAAAGTGGCGCGTTCCCCACAAGAAATTGCGCTCCCAACAATTTGTCCACGGCGTTGTGGCGGCCAACATCTTCTCGCAGCGCAAGCAACTCGCCCGATGCGTTGAACAACGCCGCCGCATGCAAACCCCCTGTTTGATCAAACACGGATTGCCGCGCGCGCACCTTGTCTTGCAACGCGCAAATCAGGCGCGAGTCAATTTGGAATCCATCATCCGTAATCGCGCGCATGCCCGGAACTTCAAGCGCGTCTAGCGAAGCCTTACCGCACACGCCGCAACTACTGGTGGCGTAAAAGTGGCGCTGCAACTTTGGCCACTCCACCGTGGCGTGATCAGCAAGCCGAACCTTGACAATATTTTGTCCGCCATGCGCGCCATGCTCAGGACCGCAACCAACAATGCCCTCAATGTCCGCGGGCGAACACACAACGCCTTCGCTAAACAAAAATCCCGCGGCAAGTTCATTGTCATTGCCCGGAGTGCGCATGGTTATGGAAACGCTTTTGCGCTGCCGCTCCACGC
>CAIWNO010000177.1 GCA_903914045.1 uncultured bacterium
GAAGATGATTCCGTGCTGATTATTCTTACGCCCGAGGGCATTGAAAAATCTTTTGAGAAGTCGCTGCTGCTTGGCGTGTTTCCAGTTCTAGACGCGCCTGAAGGCACGCCGGTGATTGTGCAATTTCGCGATGGCCGGCGGGTAGATGCGGAATTGGTGCGCGATGATTTTCAACAAGCGCGCGTGCGCATTGCCAATATTGAAGTAACGCTGGAGCGCGAAAATTTTTGGGCGCTGGAACTTGCGCCATCATTTGAAGATTCACTGGCGCAACTGCGCTCGGGTATTCCACCAACGGCGTGGCCGCAACGCGTGCAACTTGCGCGCTGGATGTTGCAACAAAATCAGCCGCTGGCCGCCAAGGAGGAACTGACGGAAGTTCTGCGCTCCTATGACGCGCAAGAAGCCCACGATTTGCTGGCGCGCGCGGAAATGCTGATTCGAGCGCAGGCCAATGATTCCACGCGCAACTCAAACACCAAGGAATCCGGCGCAAATTCATCCAAACCAACCATGGATCAACCTGGGTTGCCGACGCACCGCTTAAGTCCCGACGACGTGAACATTGTCAAAGTATTCGAAGTGAACTTTCAGCGGCCGCCGCGCATGGAAGCCTCGCCCGATTTGGCCAAGAAAATTATCGCCAAGTACGCGACCAACAATTTGGTGCCCGCCGATCCCGAGGCGCGCAAGGCCATGGAAAGTTGGACGCCCGATCAACTTTTAAAATTGCTTTTCGCGCTCAAGGCGCGCGAGTTGTATCAAGACATCAAAGTGCAAGGCGAGCCCATTGCGCTTGAATTATTCCACAGACGCGTGCATGACAATTGGCTTATTCCAAATTGCTCCACCAGCCGCTGCCACGGCGGCATTGGCGCTGGAAATTTTTTCATGTTCTCCACCGATTATCGAAGCGAGCGCACGCGCTACACCAACTTGATGATTTTGTTGCGCTCGCCGCCTCTGAAAGGCAAGCCCCCGCTGATTGATTTTGAGCACCCCGATCAGTCGCTGCTGATTCAATATGCGCGGCCGCGCATTGACGCCAAATTTCCGCACCCGGATATTCCAGGCTGGAAGCCAATGTTAGTTTCTGGGCGCGAATCCTTGCTAAATGACGCACTTTTATGGATCCGTGGCATGCATCAACCGCGCGCTGAATATCCCATTGATTACACCCCGCCATCATTCAAAGACGCGCGGGAAAAAGGCGCCGGCAACCAACCCGATCGCTGAGAAAATGTGGTTAGAATCACCCAATGCGATTTCTTACGTACGGACTGAATCAATGTGTTGCTCTTGCTCTTGTTGCTTCATGCGCCTGTGTTGGTGGATGCATGGACGACGCCGCGCTTGCGCAACGCGCCGCGACCAAGAAACTTAATGACACATTGGCCGCGGGGCAAAAAGCCATCGCGCAAACATCGGCGCTTGATCCGGAGGCCAATCGAACCAGCGCCGAGATGTTGCGCCAAATCGCAGCCTCCGCCACGCCGACCGCGGGTTCATCGGCAAGTCAAAAAGCCGCCATCGCTTTGATCGCTTCACAAATGCAAATTCAAGCGGCGCGATTGGACGCTGTTCTTATTGAGCAACTTGTAAAAATACAAAGGAACAACGCCGACATTGTTTTGTTGTCCGCAAGTTTAAGCAATCAATTCACGGCGCTCGCCAATAGCATTGAGAAAGAAGTGCCGCCCGAGGCCCGCGCCGTGTTGCAGAAAGACCGCGAAACCACCGCAATGACCATGAAGTCGCTGGGCGCGCAAGCCCAGAAACTGAAAGCCGTTGTTGACAGCGCCAAAAGCGAAATTGCCGAACACGAAAGCCAAGCGCTGGTGCTTGAAAAGAAATCCAATGAATTGAAACAACAATCCGTGGCGGCGGGACCAATCAAAGGGCTAACGCTGACAATCCAGTCGCAAAAATCCATCAGCGATTCTCGCAAACTTCAAAGCCAAGCCGCGATTATTCAACTGAACAACCAAGCCTCCATGCAGGACCAAAAGTTAAGCGCGAAAATTGGCGACATTTATGAAATGCGCTTGAAGCGCAACAAGGCAAGTATGGGAGCCATTGCCGACATTGAATCACAGCGCGAGACGTCGGTGAAAGAACTGAAGGCGGTCGCCGATGCGTATCGCACTGCGGCCATAGATTCTGCAAAGGCCATGCGCGCTGACGCCGAGAAAATAAATGTTGTATACGACAGCGCCATTGAGAGTTTGGAGAAGGCCGTGAGTTTGGCGCAACAAGGAACAAGCCTTGGCGGTGAAGCGGGAAAAAGCGCTAAGAACACGGTGATCTCTGCGCAATTAGCGCTTGCGGGAATGACTGAGCGACGCGAAAGCGCCATTTCAATGGACATTGCGGCTTACAACGCCGCCGCAAAGTTTGATGAAGGCGGTTCGTGGAGCAAAGACGCCGCGGCGGCGCAGACCATTCGAAATGCGTCCATGACAAAATCGGTCGAGGTGTTTGAATTGGTTTTAAACGCAATTCCGCAAGGCGGCTCGGATGCTTCTACTGAGAAGTTTCGCAAGAGTATTGAACTAGCCAAAGCGAATTTTTCTGGACTCAAAGCCACCAGTGCCGCCCCGATGGATGCCACGAGCGCGCCGACCGCAAGCGATGCGGATTCGTCCACACCAATTGAAGAGAAAAATAAGAGCGATGATGTTCCCGCGCCAATTGAGTCGCCATCTGATGCTGCAGCGCCGGTTGAGAACGTCGCGCCGGTTCAAGTTCCGGCTGAGGCCGCAGAGCCAGTTGAAGTTCCAGTTGAAGCCGCAGCGCCAGTTGAAGTTCCTGTAGAAGTTCCGGTTGAAGCCGCAGCGCCAGTTGAAGTTCCGATTGAAGTTCCAGTTGAAGCCGCAGCGCCAGTTGAAGTTCCTGTAGAAGTTCCGGTTGAAGCCGCAGCGCCAGTTGAAGTTCCGGTTGAAGTTCCAGTTGAAGCCGCAGTGCCAGTTGAAGTTCCGGTTGAGGTTCCAGTTGAGGCGCCGATGGTGGTCAAGATCACTTCAAAATCAGGTGCTAATTCAAAGACAAACTCAAAGGTCTCTGCAAATTCACAAATCAAATCACCAATCAATCCAGTGGCTACTCAAAGCACCACAACGTCTGCTGAGACTGCGCCTGAAAAAACAAAGACCACCAAAAAGCC
>CAIWNO010000178.1 GCA_903914045.1 uncultured bacterium
CAATGATCTTTTTGACGGACTACGTGGCACTGATTCAGGCGAGCGACTTGGACCCACGCGTGCGGTTGGTGGCAATCTCGTCACGCCGCGCGCCATGGCCGTGGCGCTATGCATTACGCTTCTTTTTGCTGTGTTTCCTGCGTGGTTTCTAGCAAGTCATTCGGGCATTGTCTTTGCGATTATTGGCGTGTGTGGCGCGATTGCGGCGGTGGGGTACACCGCGCCGCCATTCTCGCTTGCCTATAGAGGTCTTGGCGATTTATTTGTGTTTGTGTTCTTTGGTCCAATCGCGGTGGCGGGAACGCGCGCGGCGTGTGATGGCGCGTGGACAACAAGCGCGCTTGTCTGCGGATTGGCTTCTGGCGCGATCGCCGTATGTCTTCTTGCCACAAATAATCTTCGTGATCGTTTGGGTGATTTACGCAATGGCAAGCGAACACTGGTGGCGCGTTATGGCGAGCGTTTTGGCCGCGCGCAAATTTTTGTCTGTCATGCAATTGCATGTGTCATTCCCATATTCGCAGTTATGGTGTTGCAACTTCCACCTACGCTCATGCTCGCCTCATTCATCGCGATTCTGTTCGCGCCAGCGTCCATCACAATTGCGCGCGGACGCGATGGCGCTGAGCTGAATAAAAATCTGGCCATGTTTGGTGTGCTGCTGTATGTGTACGGCGTCGCCTTCGCGCTGGGTATGTGGTTCGGCATTTCCATGAGCGGGGGAGTGAAATGAATTTTGAGATGCTGCGAGTGTCGCTCCCAGTGCGTCCATATGCGCGAAAACTTGTTGGTGTTGATGCGCGTGAAATTATTTTTGTCGCCGCACGCGACCAAGAACGCATCGGCTTTGGCGAATGCGCGCCGCTGCCTGGGCTTCATTCAGAAACGCTTGAATTCTGCATGGAATCGATTAAACATTGGAGCAACGGACTTGGTGAAATGAACGCGCTTGCGCCGTGCGCGGCGTTTGCGCTGTCGTGCGCCATGGAAACACTCAACGGTTTTGGCGCGCTCCAAGTTGTGCCTGCGAAAGTGGCTTATTTTTTCCCAGGCACATTCGCGCAGTGTGATCAGGCGGCGATTGATTCTTTACTTGGAGCCAACGTTGTAAAAATTAAATTCGGCCGTGACAGCGAGTCAAGTGATCGCGCGTTGTTGGCGCGATTGTGCAGCGCGCTGCCCGCGGCTCAGTTTCGCATTGACGCAAATCAACTTTTGTCACGCGACGAGTGTGTTTCCCGACTTGTTGGAATAGATGCATCGCGTGTTGAATATCTGGAAGATCCGCTGCGTGATCCGTCGCAACTTGCACAACTTTCAAAAGCCACTGGCATTGCCGTCGCCCTTGATGAAACTGTTGTTGACCAATCCACACAAGCGCACGCGCTTCGCGAATCGCTGGCGCGAGATGGTTGCGTTGCCGCGTGGGTATTGCGCATGTCCACGATTGGCTCGCTTGACGCCATTCGCGCCATGGCCGCCGAAGCCGAGCGACTTTCGGCCGACGCCGTGCTTTCCAACGCGTACGAAAGTTCGTATTCACTGCGCGTGGCTGTTCATGTGGCCGCATCCATTCCAAATGCCACGCGCGCCCACGGAATTGGCACCGCGCCACTTCTTGAGCAAGATTCTTGCGAGCCAGCCATTGCGCGCAATGGTTTCATTGATGGCGCGCCGCTTCCAATTCCATTCGCAGAGGCGTGGGAATGAACGCGGGTGCAATAGTCGCTTACGAAATTGTGACAGGTGAAAACCCGCTGCCAACGCTGTGTTCTGCTTGGTTGCGTGGCGAACGAGTTCTGCTTGTTTCTAAAAATCATTCCGCAGTCGCTCGCCAACACGTACTCAACGCCGCTCGCGTGAGTGACATGCTTCAAACAATCACGCACGACCACGCGGCGCAAAAAATAAATCTTGATGCATGTCCGCCAACCGCTTCCGTGATTATTGAAACAAGTGGTTCCACCGCCGCGCCGCGGTTAATTGAACTTGGTCTTGACGCGCTTGTGGCCAGCGCGCACATTGGCGCGTGCGCGATTGCGTTTGGTCCCGGCGACCTCTGGCATGCCTCGCTTCCCGCCACGCATATTGGCGGCTTGATGATTCACGTTCGATCACTTGTTCTTGGTGGCGCGGTTCGTCTAGCCGGCGCGCCAAAATGTTGGTCCGATCTGAATGGCGTGACTCATGTTTCGCTTGTGGCCGCGCAATTGGCGCGTCTTTTGGAACATACGAACCAGCCGCCTTCATCGCTTAAAGCCGTCATGCTGGGTGGCGGACCAAGTTCGCAATCTCTGCGTGACAGCGCTGTTCGGCAAGGTCTTCCACTGTTCGCAACTTACGGCATGACGGAAACTGCATCGCAAGTTGCAACTGGTCCCATTGCCATTGGCGACGCGGCCACGCTTGCAGGCGCGCCACTTCCTGGCATTCAAATCTCAATTGATTCTTCCAACAATGAAATTCTTATTGCCAGTCCAACTCTTGCGCGCGGAACACTTGTCAATGGCGCTCTTGTTCCGTTCACGATTCCGCTGCGCACGCGCGATGTTGGTTTTATTGACGCGCATGATCGTCTTCATGTTTCTGGTCGACTTGACGCCATGTTTATTTCTGGTGGCCGCAATATTCAACCTGAACTCATCGAGCGCGCTCTTGCGGAATTGCCTTGCGTGAGCTCCTCGTGCGTCGTTGGAATTGCCCATGAAAAGTGGGGAATGCGTCCAGTTGCATTTGTGCAACTTGTTCAATCGTCGCATGGAAAAGTGCCGTTGAATTCGCTTGCGGCTCAATTGCGTGAAACATTGGAACCATTTCTTGTTCCAGACATGTTTTTAGAAATGCCCCCAGAAGATGCTTCGCGCATGAAGTATTCACGCTCGGAGTTGGCGCAGCGCCTTGCCCAAGGCGAGCGCTTTCGCCAACTTGATTAAATCGTCTTACGAAATCTGCGCCGTGCGGTTTTGAGTTTCCACAATCCACTTTCGAAAGGCCTCGGGCAAGTCAACGCTGACGCCAGTTGCGGCATTCATGGCCACGCGTTTCACTTGCGCTTGCATTGCAATTTTTCCATCAATTGAAAAAGTCCATGCCAAGGTATAACTGCTACGGCCAACATGCACGTCGCTTATTTTTGCCAAGAGGCGGTCACCCACGCGCGCCGGCATTTTATAATTACCTTCGCAATGCACGATTGGAGTGGGCGCAAGCGACCCATCAAGCATGGATCGCAAACTGAAGCCGCCGGCTTCCAGCCATTTCTCAAACAGCTCCTGTTCAATCTCAAAAATCTTGGGATAAAAAAGAACGCCCGCGGCATCGGTGTGGGAAAGACGAATGACGAGCTGATCACTGAAGTCGGCGAGATTCATAAGAGCAGTCTAAGGGCGGCACGATTTAAAGTGCCCTCAACATTTGCAGTCAGCACCATGTGGAGATTGTGAAATCAAATCTGTATTTTTATTCGAACAGCCACCAACGACGCGCCACCTTTTTACCGTATTTCAAGCCAAATCTGCGGCGCGCGGTTTCGCTGATGTAGTCGGCGGCTTCGATAGGATTGTCCGTGATTCGATACATCGACGTATCCGTGGCCGAGATCGCGCCCTCTGGAATGAGACGTTGATCAATGAACTTGAAAAGCCCGTCCCAATAGTCGCGTCCCATTAAGACAATTGGAAAGTCGGCGATCTTTTTAGTTTGCACCAACGTGATGGCCTCAAAGAATTCATCCAGCGTTCCAAAGCCGCCCGGCATAACCACAAAGCCGTAGGAATATTTCACCAGCATCACTTTGCGGATAAAGAAATATCGAAACCACACCGTGGTGTCGCAATATGGATTCTCGATTTGCTCATGCGGTAGCACAATGTTGCAGCCAATGCTCGGAGCCTTCACATCGCGCGCGCCGCGGTTAGCAGCCTCCATAATTCCTGGTCCGCCTCCAGTCATCACGGTGAAACCGCGCTGACCAAGTTCCGCGCCAACTTGTCGCGCGAGTTGGTACCACTTGTTGTCTTCTTGAAACCGCGCGCTGCCAAACACCGTGACGCACGGACCCGCAAAGTGCAACTTGCGGAATCCATTTAAAAATTCCAGTCCAATGCGCACAATGCGAAAGAATTCTTCAAGCCGCGGTCGTGGGCCGCCCAACATCATTTGCTCTGGCGGCTCGGAGTCCGAATTGAATTGTTCCGGCGTGGTCACGCAAGAAAGAATAGTGCACTTGCATATTGGCGCTCAGACAACTCGCGCTGCATGAAAGAGGTTGCCACAGTCGCTCTGCAACGGGCTGCTTGCAAGCAAGTGAAACGTTCTGCAGAAAGGGTGGCACGGGTGCTCTGCAACGCGCTACTTGCAAGCAAGTGAAACGCTTTGCAGAAAGGGTGGCACCAGTCGCTCAGACAACGCACCCCGCGCAAGCAGGGCTTGCGCGGGTACTAAACTCGCTTGTGGTGCCACCCTTTCTGCGACGCGGGAATTTGGTTTGCATTTGCGCGGTTGCTCAAAGAATTGACGCTGAAAGAATGGAGCAACTTGAGGTCACAATGTGTGACTTCAAGTTCAAATGCAACTCAAAATATTGTTGATGAAACGAATACGAAACGTATGGTGGTTCTCATGGCCGCCGCCGCACATTACCTCACGCATGAACCGAATATGGAGTCACCATGGCGGCAACTTTTACGCGCACATTTCAATCAACATGCTGACCGCGTTGCCGCCGCCAAGGCACAACGAACAAATGCCGCGCTTGCCGCCGGTGCGTTTCAGTTGGTGAATGAGCGTGACCAAAATGCGTGCGCCGCTGGCGCCAATGGGGTGGCCAAGCGCAACGCCGCCGCCGCAAATGTTCAGCTTTTCATGCGGGATACCAAGCGGGGTGACATCGGCCAGCACTTGCGCGGCGAACGCCTCGTTCACTTCGAACAGGTCAATGTCTTTCACGGAAAGATTGTTTTTCTTCAGCAACATTTCAATACCAAGTTTGGGCGCAAAGAATAAATCCTTGGGCGCAACGCCTGCGGTGTTGTAATCGATAATTTTTGCAAGTGGCTTGGCGCCAATGCTCTTGGCGTAGGCCTCGCTGGCAACAATCACCGCGGCGGCGCCGTCGGAAATTTGACTGGAGTTTCCAGCCGTTACCGTTCCATCTTTTTCAAACGACGCGCGCAACTTGGTCAGCGACTCAAGATTGGAGTCGGCGCGGAAACCTTCGTCCGCATCAAGGCCTTGCTTCTGTGAAATCTGCTCGGCGGTGAGCGCAATAATTTCCGCTTTATAGAAGCCGTCCTTGGTGGCTTGCGCGGCGCGTAGATGACTTTGCACGCTGAACTTGTCCTGCGCCTCGCGCGTCACACCAGCAGTTTTTGCCGTGTAATCCGCTGCAAATCCCATGCCCCATTTTTCAAAGGCGCATGTGAGACCGTCCGCGGACATGTGATCAATGAACTTGGCGTCGCCAAAGCGAACGCCCGCGCGAATATGCGCGAAGTGCGGCGCAAGATCCATGTTCTCCATGCCGCCAGCCACGCCGCATTGAATGTCGCCGGCCTTAATGCTGGCCGCCATTTGCATAACGGCTTGCAACCCAGAGCCGCAGACTTTGTTCACAGTTGTTGCGTTGAGCGTGTCGGGCAAACCGGCTTTCAAGCCAGCTTGACGAGCAGGATTTTGTCCAACGCCCGCTTGCAGCACGCAACCCATCACGCATTCCTCTATGCCAGCTTTGGCGGCGGGCACATCTGCAAGCGCGGCGGCAATGGCAAACGCGCCAAGTTGCGGCGCAGGAACTTTGGACAGCGAACCGCCAAACTTTCCAATGGGTGTGCGGCGCGCGGCAAGGATGACTGGATGGTTCATAAAGTGCTCCTAAGAAAGTGAATGGGTGATGTGCGTTGCCAGAAGTGTGACTCAAGCAATGCCAATTACGCCAGCATGCAACGCGCCAATCGCGCACATGTTGGGAGGCGGATGGTAGCCTGAGATTGGGGCTTGTTCTTGCCCCATATGGAGTCAATGCATGCCCGCCGCCAAGATGAATAAAACCAAATCAAAGCCCGTAAAAAAGCGTAAATCCAAGTTGGTTGCCAGTGGTGTTTCCAAGGTGAAGAAATCCGCGCGCGCCAAACCAAAGCGCAAGGACGTGGTGACCGACAATTTGGTCAGCTTGCAAAGTTTTATTATTGAAGAAGAGCAACGCTATCCAAGCGCCACTGGTGAATTGAGTTGGATTATTTCCGCCATTTCATTGGCCGCAAAAATTATCGCCTTCAAAGTTCGACACGTGCGCTTGCAAGGCGTGATCGGTCAAGAGGGCTCGACCAATGTGCAAGGCGAGGCGCAGATTCGCATGGATGTGATTTCAAACGAAGTCATTATGCGCGTGCTTGGTTCGCGGCCTTCCATCGCCGTTCTTGGAAGCGAAGAGGATCAAGAGCCAACCATCTTGCGCAAGGGCAGCGAGGGTGGAAAATATTGCGTGCTGTTTGATCCGCTTTACGGCTCCAGCAATTTGGATACCGCAGTTGGCGTGGGAACCATCTTCACCGTTCTTAAAAATGATCCCAACATTCCTGGCGCCATGGAGACCGTGTGTCAACGCGGCGCGGAGCAGATCGCCG
>CAIWNO010000179.1 GCA_903914045.1 uncultured bacterium
GGACAATAGTTTGGACGCCTGCGAAGAAGGTGGAATTCTTCCGGAACTTGCGGTGATCATTGAGGATTTGCAACCGGATCGTCCGGCGACTTCCAAGAGTTCGCGCTATCGCATTACGGTGGTGGACAATGGCCCAGGAATTGTGCGCAAGCAAGTTGAGAATATTTTCGGACGACTTTTGTACGGCTCAAAGTTTCACCGCTTGAAGATGAGCCGCGGACAGCAGGGCATTGGAATTAGCGCGGCGGGCATGTATGGATTGATCACCACCGGCAAGCCCATGCAGATTGTGACCAAGATTCGCTCCAGCGACGCGGCGCACCGCATTGAGTTGGCCATGAATACAAAAACAAATCGCGCCGAGGTGACGGCTGACTCGGAGACGAAAGATTTTCCGCCAGCGAAGTTGCGCGATGTGACGGCGGGCTCGCGCTCGCTTGCGGCGACGGACGGTTTCTTAAGTCCAAAAATATTTCCAACTGGAACAAGTGTTTCCATTGAGCTTGAAGGCCGTTATCAAAAGGGCCGCGGTTCGGTTGATGAGTTTTTGGAATTGACGGGCATCGCCAATCCGCATGCGCGCATCACTTATGTTCCGCCGTCGCGTGAGAGTGGCGCGGATGATGAGGAGCTTTTGCCGGCGGATGCGGTCGCCACCGCGGTGGACGCCGGCGAGGTGAAAGTTGAAGTCACTTCCGAACATCACGGCGTGATTATGTTTCCTCGCGCGGTGAATGAATTGCCGCCTGAAACAAGGGAAATTCAGCCACATCCCAAGGGTGTGGAGTTGGGCACGCTGCTGCAAATGTTGAAGGAGTACGAGGCCGCGGAGAAGGGCTCGTTGTACAAATTTCTGCAAGATCAATTTTGCCGCGTGTCCGCTAGTACCGCGGGAGCATTGTGCGAAGCCGCGGGCGCCACCAGTCGCACGCGTGCCGGTGATGTGGAGCCGCAGCAAGCGGAAAAATTATTTGCGGCGTTTCAAGAGGCCAAGTTGGGTCCGCCACCGGTTGATTGTTTAGCGCCCATTGGCGTGCGTCAATTATTGGCGGGAATGCTCAAGGGCGTGCGCGCGGAATTTTACGCGGCAAGCAGCCGCGAGCCAGAAATTTATCGAGGGCGTCCATTTCAAATCGAGGCGGCCATTGCCTTTGGTGGCGAGTTGCCAACGGAGGAGTCAAGCCGCGTCATTCGATTTGCCAATCGTGTGCCGCTTTTGTTTCAACAAAGCGCGTGCTCTAGTTTTAAAGCCGTGGCTGAAACAGGCTGGAAAAATTATGGTTTAACGCAACCGCGTGGCAGCACGCCAACGGGGCCGCTGGTGATTTTAATTCACATGGCAAGCGTGTGGGTTCCCTTCACAAGCGAGTCCAAGGAGGCCATCGCCGACTACGACGAGATTCGCAAGGAGATGAAGTTGGCGCTGATGGAGTGCGGGCGCAAACTGGGAAGTTATTTGCGCAAGCGATTGAAGATGCGCCGCGAAGGCGAGCGACGCGATGTGTTTGAGCGCTACATTGGCGAAGTTTCCAAGTCGCTGCATCACATTCATGGCGCCGATACGCGCCAGGTGTATGACGCGTTGTTGGCGCAAGCTAAAAAGCGCACGCGCCAAGCGGATCAAGTGTTGAACGAAGATGGCAAAGTGGTCAAGGCCGAGGATCCATCCGATCAAGAAGGCGTGCTGGTTGTGGCCGACGCCATTCCAGCGTTGGCGCAAAGCGATCGAAGTGAAGTGAAGGATTCGCATTTAGAAGCCAAAAAACCATTTAAAAGCGCAGATGTGAATGCCAAGACAAAGCGTGGAAAAAATTCCGCCAACGAAAGTGTGAAGTCTAAAAAATCCAAGCGTGATGATGATTCCCCGACACTTTTTGAAGCGGATTGAATGGAGTTCCTATGGCCAAAAAAATAACCAAACAAGTTTCCACCAAAGCCCGCGATGTCAACACGCATAAAAAGATTTATGTGCTTGCGGAGACCGTGACCAAGGCGGCGTTGAGCGGTAAAGAACCCATCGTGAGCGTGCCAACGCGTTCGCGTTCCAACACCATTTGGAACAAGAAGCGTGGCATTCTTGAAATGGGAAATGCCACGCAAGATCGGCAGTTGTTCAATTTGAATCAGGCGAAAATTTTCATGCAGACGCTTTTGCATTCTGGTTCCATCAAAGATTTAATCGAGGCCGACAA
>CAIWNO010000180.1 GCA_903914045.1 uncultured bacterium
CTGGGAAGTCGTTCACAAGCACCCGTGTTGCAAACGCGTAGGTGTCGCTGCCGCCGTCGGTGATGGTTGGCTCGTAGCCTTCCTTTACTTTTCCAAGCGACACCGCGGTGCCGCCTTCACTTAGAAGTGGCTTTACCAACGCAAGCGCGTCGTCGGGCGAAAGAAATTGCAGCGTGAACACATGCGCGTCACGCTTCAATTTAGATTTATCCATGGCTTCTTTTTCCGCGCGCGCATACACCATAATGAATGGCCCCTGTCGCTCCCACACAAATCCGTTCACGGTCAACAGCGCGTCAAGCGCCTGATCAACAGGCACGTCGTACAAACTCACGCTCACCAGCGCTTTCACTTTTTCGCTGGCCACAATGTTCAACTTGCTTTTAATGCTGAGCAATTCAAGCAACTTTGTAATTTCAATTCCCTGCGCGGCAAGCGTTACGGTTCCGTGCTCGGTCACGTCAACCACGGGGGGCGCTCCATTGGCGACGGCTTCTAATTTTTGTTCCATGCCTTGCTGATTGGCTGGCGCTTCATTTGTAATTTCAGTTACCGCAGGTGTTGGCGCGGCGGAACCGCTCCACTGTGGAAGCATGCCGTCTAGTGTGGAAAGTTTTTTGGCGACCTCTGCTTGCGTTGCAGCGTTAGTGATTGGCGCAGTTGTTGCAGGAACTGTCGCGGTTGATTGCGCGCCAGATTGCGTTGCGGCACCAGTGGTTGGGGCGGTTGATTGCCTTGGTGCCCGCGTTGCTGGTGTTAATTCTTGAAATGGCACCTGCATTACAGCCAGGTTTGATGCCATGGTTGAAGCCTGGGTTTGCGTTTGCACACATACAAACGTGGCGCACACACCAAGCATCCCGCTTAAAAGAATGGATATTTTTCCAGAGATGTGTGAGTGGTTCATAGTCATTGCTCTCCCTTGTTCAACCTAATTTTCCAGCGACCTGCGCCCAAGTTTTATTGATTTGACCAATTCACTTGCATGGCACCTGTCATAGAGTCGAATGTAATTGTGCATTTGCTAGTGGAACCTGGCAAAAACATGGCAATTGATGACGGAGAGATCTTTATGCCACCAAATGGATCAAATTGAACTTGGGTTTGAGCCGTGTTTGAGGACTCAAGTCGCACCCCCTGCGCGGCTTCTGACATTCCTTGACCAAGAACTCGACGCATGGAGGAACCGTCACTACAAACCATGGCCACGGTTGGTGTGGAGTTACGGGCCACTATCCACCCGGTTTGATCCTGCATAAGGCGAATGCTTGCGGGGTCATCTGGATTGGTCAGCGTTGCGCCGCGCGCCCATTCCGCATCTTGGGCAAACATGCGCAATGCACCCTGAATTTTTTCTTCGGCACTGGTTCGAAAAAGATCAATACTCAGCGCTCCAAGTATCACAATAATTGAAGCCACAAGTAATATTTCAATAAGCGTTTGGCCGCGTCGGCAAGGCGTGGCGCGTAATAATTTTTTGGGCGCGGCGGACAGTGCGATTGGGCGCGTGACCTTACAAAAATAAATATGTTTTGTGCATGTTGTGTCACTCATGGACCCATCCCCTTGTCGGCGCCCCAACGAATTGGGCGAATAGGAAATATTTCTTGTGGGTCACCGCCGCGGTTCGGCGCGCGGCCTTCGGTCAATCCAACAATGTCATCAAGCGCGTGGTCGTATCGAAAGCGGCTTGTGCCATCGATAAAGACGCTGTCGGCGGCAATGCGTCCGTACATTTGTGAATTGCCATTAAAGCGCACTGTGTTGTTGGGCAAAAATAAACTTCCAACCACGCTGGTGTCGGTCAAGTTCCACACAAATAGCGCGCTAAGCGTGCTTTTAATTGGGTAAATGCGTACATGCCATGGTTGCATGTAGCGCGGCTCATCGGGAACAATTTCGTCGCACGCCGTTTTCTGAAAGGTCAATCCCTTAAAGGCTTTCATGTGCGGATCGCCCACGGCCTTCACGGGATCGGGTTCGTAAACGCATTGGTAATAACTGCCAATCCAACATTTATTCATGGTCAGGCTGTAACCGTTGTTCACCTCCAAGTCGGCGTCGGTGGTGAGTTCAACCGTGGTATTGGTCCAGTTAATTCCGCTTGGAAACCAGTTGAAAATAGACCATTTTGGCGACACCACAATTTTCACCGCACCTTGAATACGAATAGTTGCGTTGAGCGCGTTCCAACTTCCATAAATTTCATACGTGCCCGCGGTCAGTAATAGTGTGCAATTATTCGTGGTGAGATTGGTGCCGGTTGATCCCGTTGGTGTGCCAACGCGAAATGGACCAAGCGTACGCGTGCCACTTGTAATGCTGTTGCCACCAGAAATTGCGGCTTGCGCTGGTACTGCGGCAACTGGTGCGGGTGCCGCTGCCATGCGAATAGATTCATCAGCGCTCATGCGAACCGCGGCAACCTTGTCACGACCTGGTCCGTTGATTGGAAACGAACTGCTCCACAAATTTGTTCCACCGTTATATGGGTAATACACCCACGTACTTTTCAACGTGCGTGGATCGGTGGCATCAATTGGCAATACTTCAGATTCAAATTGAATATCGCTGTCAATCCAAACTCCGCTGAAATTTGCAACCGCAAAGTCGGCTTGTGTTCCAATATTCACACGGCGTTTCTCGCTTGCCAGAGGCGAACGATTCCACCGACCAACTTGGTTGTTTGCGCCGTAAATCCACAGTAATTTGTTGGCAAATATGGCGTACTGCCCCTTCACCACCTGCGGAATACTCATGTTGGAAACAGAGGTCCATGTGGCGCCGTCCAAATTTGCGGTGACAGTAATTTCAACATCGGTCGTTGTGGAAACTGGAACACACAGGGCGGCGGATGCGCCGGATTCGCGCTTGAGAATGTCGATCAGCGAAACAGTGATCGTGCCCCCGTCAAGCGCGTAGTTGTTGAGCAGCTTTCCGCCGGAATGATTCGTGCGCCAAGAAGTTGTGTCGCTGCGCAAAATAGCCTTGGCTATATCCAGGCCACTGTCAGCCAATTCGCGCACACGAATTGAATTCACCGCGTTTCGACTAGAAAGAAATGCGGTTTGGCGACTAGCCGTGAAGGCGAGCGTGGTTGTGCCAACCACCAGTAGCGCAAAAATAGCCAGCACCATGGCGGCGCCCTTGCGTTGATGATTGCGAATGTGTTGGCGGCGCACACAAACACTGGGTGTACAACAAGGCGCAACATTGGGCGCGCCAAGAAATGAATAGGTGTGGTTTGCAATATATTTCATTGGCAATCCGGATGGTTTTGAGCGTTCAATAACCGCCCGCTGATTTGCACATTCAAGCCTCCAAGGTCGTCACGCATATATCCATCAAATGAAAATCTGCGCACACTGCATGCGTCGCTGTCTTGCACGCGGAAACCACTTTCACGCGCTGAATTTGGGTCTTTTGTCAGTCCTTCCAACACTGCAATGCTTGTCAGCGCACCTTGTGAAGATAAAGAAGTTCGCAAATTTGCCCAGTTCGTGCTCAGCGAATACTTAGTGTGATCATTTCGATTCGTGGTGTACACAAGCGAAAGTGTTCCCGCGGATGTGTTCATGACATACCACGCTAGTTCGTTGGCTTGAATGGAGTCGTAGTCACTGGTGTTGGTTGCGCTGGAAGTAAATGGTTCAGTTGGAAGCCACAGAAGAAGTTCCAGCGCGGATTGATCCAAGATCATGCGCGCGCGGTTTGCGTGATCAGCAATGCGCGCGTCGGCGCGAGCCACGCGCGCCATGGCTTGCGCAGAAATATCCAAGGCCTGCGTGCATTCAGTGATCGCGCGAATAGTTCCCATGACAGAGCCCGCGACCACGGTGGTAA
>CAIWNO010000181.1 GCA_903914045.1 uncultured bacterium
CTTTCATCGAGCGGTTCGTATCGCAAAAACATCACTATTTTGCCTGTAAAATCATCTGATTTTTCAAAACTGGTGTAACCATCTTGACCCGCCTCAATGGCGTAGCCGGCAAACACAAGTGGCGCGGACACGGTGCCGCTGCCAGAACTTCCGATGACCTCAAACTGATCACCGCGCTTGAGTGAATTACCACTGATACTTACAACGGCAGTTTCAACTTTGGGTGCGCCTCCCTGAAGTTCAAATGGCTGGCGAAAACTTTTTACCGACGCGTCTCCTGGCGTTGCAAACGCCGGCTCAAGCCCCGCTTGCTTCATGAAGAACTCAACATACTCCGCGGCCAAATCATTACCGCGACTTCCTGGAACGCGTCCCTCAAAGAATGGATTAGAAAGTGTCTGAACATGTTGATACCACTCAATAGCCACAGGGCCCATGGCCGTCAGCGCTGCGCGCAAATCTGTTTCAGCTGGATTGTTTGGATCCGCTGGAATTTCATCGGGTGAATAGGTGTAAGGATTGACCGACTTGCCCTCGACCAATTCGCCAGCGTGCGGCGGCTTGGAATTGCTTGCGGGCGCGTCTTTTTTTATCTCCGATGTTGTGTTGGTTATTTCCGACGTGTCGGTTTGTGTATTGGTTGGCGCAGAGTCGGCGTGCGGCGTTGGTGGCGCGGCCGTAGTTTGCGCAGCGGGCGCGGATGTTGGCGACTGCGCAATTGCAAGCGCGGCTAAGGAACAAGTCGCAGACAAAATGGCGAGAAATTTGAACGGCGTATACATGCGTGGCTCCATGGTTAAGGACACACATAGTAAGAGTGTTTTTCTATTAACGTTTGCGAAAAATAGTGGATATTCATTCCTTGTTTGTCAGCCGAAACATTGGATGAGTTATTAAAGAAAGCCCGCTTCAAAATAATTTCTTATAGACTGCGCGCTTGGATCGCATATGTGAGCGATCGTGATGACCGTTTCACACTCTCATAGAAGAAAGATTTCATGTTTCAAAAATTCACCCTGTGCTTCGGAATATTGTTCACATCGCTCACGTCAATGCATTGCTCCACTGTTCCAGAAACCAAGGCCGACCGCGAGGCGCTTGCCGCTTCGGCCACTGCCGCTATTGCCAAATCAAAGGCGAAGGACCCATCGCTGGACAAGTTTTTTAAAGACAGCTACGGCTACGCAATTTTTCCTGAAGTTGGAAACGGCGGCGCCGGCCTTGCTTTCAGTTATGGCCGCGGAGAGGTCTATCAAGATGGCAAAGCGACAGGGTATTGCGACCTGAGCAAGGGAACTATTGGCGCGACTTTGGGCGGTCAAACATTTTCTGAGTTGATCTTCTTCAAGGACAAGGAGCGCTATGAAAACTTTATCAATGGAAAATTTGTTTTTGCGGCAAACGCGTCAGCCGTGGCTATTGCCGCGGGCGCAGGTGGCAGTGCCTCATATAAAGAGGGTGTGGCGGTATTTATCACCAATACTTCCGGCCTGATGTTTGATGCCTCGATCGGTGGGCAACAATTCAACTATCGCCCAATGACCATGCAGAAATAGGCGCGCGCCGCAAGAGAAAATCTGGGCTCCCACTTGGGCTCCCACTTGGACGCGCAATCTTAGCGCCACTGACAAATTCAAACTGTTTCAAACCGTCGCTTCGGGGCGGTTTTTTATTTGCTTGCCACCGCCGTGATTCATAATTAAAAATTTAATTTTGCAAAAATCAAATCAAATGGGGAAGAATTTCACCAATCACTCTCTCTATACTTAGCGCATGTCCATGCTTGAAAAAGTTGCGTCCTCAACCAGTAGCACCATCAATTCGCTTGAGCCGCTCGACACATTCGCGCGCCGTCATATTGGCCCAAGCGACGCGGACATTGCGGAAATGCTCACCTATCTGGGCTATGAAAGTTTGGACGCGCTCACGCGCGCGGCTATTCCGGAATCCATCCGCTCAACTCGTCCGCTTGTCATTAGTGATCCAACCAATCGCGGCGCTTTCAAGGCGCGCGGTGAGGCGGAGTGTGTTGCGGCTATTTCAGTATTGGCCGGAAAGAATCAAGTGTTCCGCTCATATATAGGAATGGGATACAACGATTGCATTACTCCCGCGGTGATTTTGCGCAACGTTCTAGAAAATCCAGGTTGGTACACGCCGTACACGCCGTATCAACCGGAAGTTTCACAGGGGCGCCTTGAAAGTTTGTTGAATTTTCAAACCATTGTCACGGAACTCACAGGTTTAGAAATTGCGGGCGCAAGTTTGCTGGATGAAGCGACCGCGGCCGCCGAGGCCATGAATATGGCATTTGGAATGGCCAAGGATGGATGCGCGAAGTTTTTTATTGACGCGGCCACGCACCCGCAAACCATCGCCGTTGTTCAAACGCGCGCGCATGGACTTGGCGTAACTATTGTTGTTGATAACGCCGACACAATTGATTTCACCAAAAATAATTTCTGTGGCGCGCTGCTTTCCTATCCATCAACCGATGGCCGCATTCGCGATTGGCGCGGCGTGATTTCCAAAATTAAATCAAGCGGCGCGTTGGTGATTATGGCGGCCGATCCATTGGCGCTCACATTGCTTACTTCGCCCGGTGAATTGGGCGCGGATGTTGCGGTTGGTTCCATGCAACGCTTTGGCGTGCCTATGGGATACGGCGGTCCGCACGCCGCGTACTTTGCGACAAAAACCGAGCACGTTCGTAAAATGCCAGGGCGATTGATTGGTGTCAGTCGCGATTCCGCTGGCCGGCCGGCGCTTCGCCTTTCCATTCAAACGCGCGAGCAACATATTCGCCGCGACAAGGCCACCAGCAATATTTGCACCGCGCAAGCGCTGCTGGCAAACATTGCCGCGTTCTATGGCGTGTATCACGGACCCGATGGTCTAAAGCGAATCGCCGAACGCGTTCATCGCGCCACCACCACCGTGGTCGCGGGTTTAAAAATGCTTGGACACGTGCCTGGTCCAGAGCATTTCTTTGACACGGTGCGCGTGCAACTGTGCGCAACCACTGCGGACAACGTGAACGCCGCCGCCAAGAAGCACAAAATAAATTTTAGAAACTACGCCGACGGCACGATTGGATTTGCGCTGGACGAAACCGTTCTGCCTCAAGACCTGCAGGACATACTTGAATGTTTCGCCGCGGGCACGGGCAAACCAACGCCAAAGATTTCTTCTTTGCACGCAAGTGATGCGTTGCCAGCTTCATTGAAGCGAACTAAAAGTTTCATGACGCAAGATGTGTTCAACAGCTACCACTGCGAAACAGAGTTGCTGCGCTACATCTTCCAATTGCAGGGACGCGATCTTAGTCTTGCGCACAGCATGATTGCGCTTGGTTCATGCACCATGAAACTGAACGGCACATCGGAAATGATTCCGGTGACGTGGCCGACTTTTGGAAAATTGCATCCATTTGCGCCGCTTGATCAGTGCGCCGGCTACGCGGAATTGTTCCGCACCTTGGAGAATTGGTTGTGCGACATCACCGGCTTCGTGGGAATGTGCTTGCAACCAAACTCTGGAAGTAACGGTGAATATGCGGGATTAATGGTCATTCACGCATATCACGAGCAACGCGGCCAAGGTCACCGCAATGTTTGCTTGATTCCAGAAAGCGCGCACGGAACAAATCCCGCCAGCGCGGTGGTGGCGGGCATGCAAGTTGTTGCGGTTCAATGCGACAGCGAGGGCAATGTTGATCTGGCGGATCTTCGCGCCAAGGCTGCGCTTCATAAAGATGATTTGTCATGCTGCATGATGACTTATCCAAGCACGCACGGAGTTTTTGAGGATCGCATTAAGGAGTTGTGCGACATTATTCACGAACATGGTGGCCAGGTATATATGGATGGCGCCAACATGAACGCGCAAGTTGGCTTGACGCGTCCTGGTGAAATTGGCGCGGATGTGTGCCATTTGAATTTGCATAAAACATTTTGCATTCCACATGGTGGCGGTGGTCCGGGCGTTGGCCCGATTGGTGTGGCGAAACATCTTTGTGATTTTCTGCCAAGCCATCCGGTCATCAATCCTGTCAACGCTGGCAAGCACTCAATTGGTCCGGTGTCGGCGGCTCCATATGGCAGCGCCAGCATTCTTCCAATTTCGTGGATGTACATTTCGCTCATGGGCGCGGATGGTTTGCGCAAGGCGACTCAGGTTGCCATTCTTGCCGCCAATTACATGGCCAAGCGCATGCACAATGATTACAAAGTTATGTTTGTAAACAAGAATGGTTGTTGCGCGCATGAGTTCATCATTGACTGCCGCATGTTTGATCAGTCGGCGGAAATTAAAATTGACGACATTGCAAAGCGCTTGATGGACTTTGGATTTCACGCGCCAACCATGAGTTGGCCCGTGCCTGGCACGCTGATGATTGAGCCAACTGAAAGCGAATCCAAAGAAGAACTTGATCGATTTTGCGAAGCGATGATTGCCATTCGCGCTGAAATTGCGCAGATTGAGCAGGGAAAAAGTGATCGCAAAGATAATCCGCTCAAGGGCGCGCCGCACACGGCGGAGGCTATTTGCGCCGACACGTGGAACCACAAGTACACGCGCGCGCACGCGGCGTATCCATTGCCGTGGGTTCGCAATCGCAAATTCTGGCCGTCGGTTGGTCGCGTTGATAATCCATATGGTGATCGCAACCTTGTGTGTTCATGTGAGCCGCTTAGCGCGTATCACTAATCAACATGATGGATCGCCGACAAGTTCTTGCAGCTGGTTTGTTGGCGGCGGCCGTTCGTGGCGCGCATGCGGTTGATGCTTGTGCGGCCAATGCCGCGGCGCAGTTTGGAAGTCGCGCTCCAAAAGATGATGGGCGACTGCTTCGACAAAGTGTCGCGCGTTGGTGCTTGGGTTCCATGCCCATTGAGCAAGTGATCGACTTGGCCAAGTCCGTGCGCCTTGATGGTGTTGATCTTCTTGATCCGCCGGATATTCAAAAAGTTCGCGCCGCAAAATTGGCGTGCCCCGTTGCCAATGGTCCCACCACTATTGCGGATGGTTTGAATCGCATTGAACATCACGATGACATTATGAAGCGCGCGGAAATACTCTTTCCACAAATTTCTTCGGCAGGCGCGCCGTTGGTGATTGTGTTTGCTGGTGATCGCCGCGGTCTTGATGACGCCAAGGGTTTGGAAAATTGCGTTACGGGCCTGAAGCGACTTCTGCCCATCGCGCAGAAATCAAATCTTGGAGTGGTGATGGAGTTGCTCAACTCGCGCATTGACCATAAGGATCACATGGGCGATCACACGGCCTGGGGACTTCAACTTTGCGAGGCGGTTGCGGACCATCGATTTGGTTTGCTGTTTGATATTTATCACATGCAAATTATGGAGGGCGACGTGATTCGGTCCATCCAGAAGGCCGCGCCGTGGATTCTTCACTATCACACGGCCGGCGTGCCAGGTCGAGGGCCGCTAGATACACAACAAGAGTTGTACTACCCGGCGATCATGCGGGCGATTGTTGCCACGGGGTATCGCGGCTTCATTGGGCACGAGTTCATGCCTTCCAAGGATGCCAAGGCGGAGCTAAAGGCCGCCATTGCGGCGTGTGCGGGCGACTAAATTCATGTTTTTGGGTTGGACTTCGTGGCAATTGGGGGTTGTAGCGTTTTGGTGTCGTTTTGGGGTTGCTCCACGGCAACTTTTGGCATGTTGAGTTGTTTTTGTACCCAGCCAAGGTTGGTTTAACCACGTTGCTGCGTCATTTCAAATGATGGC
>CAIWNO010000182.1 GCA_903914045.1 uncultured bacterium
ATCAAGCACTTCGTTCATCACCGCCGCGTTAGGCGAACATCTCAAGCGCGTCATGGTGTTGGCCGTGGCGCATCTTGATGAAGCCGACGAGGTCATCGCCGAGTGGCAGGATCTTGGCTGCAACGCCATGCGATTTCCAGCGCTTGAATCCTCGGTGGCCGAAAGCATGGTGGCAGCCGATGTGTTTTTGGAGCGCATCAAGGTGGCTGACGCGCTTGAGCGTGGTGAAATTGAATTCATTGTCGCGCCAATCGCGGCCTTGATGCAGCGAATACCGCACTTCGAGAAACGAAAAATGTTGTACCGCACATTACGCGTGGGCGAGCGCGTGGCACCGGCTGAATTGGCGGCGTGGTTGACCGCGCGTGGATATCAACGCATGGAGGCCGTGGAAAATCCAGGCGAATTCTCCGTGCGCGGAGGGGTTTTTGACGTGTACCCAAACGCGGCCAGCGTGGCGGTGCGTCTTGATTTTTTTGGCGATGACATTGAGCACATGCATGAAATGGACGCGGCCACTCAGGCCAATGATCGCCGCATTGAACGTGTTGATGTGCTTTCATGCGACGAAAAACAATTGACCACGGACGATGGCGACAAGGCGTTGGCGGAGGTGTTGCCGCGCGACAGCGTGTTTGTGTTCGCCGAATTGGGCGAAGTGATGGAGCAGGCGCGTGGATATTGGGAGCGCCTTGATGATTCCAAGGGCGTCATTGCGCCCAACGACGCGGTGAAGGGTTTCATGGAGCGCGTGGGTGCGACGTTGGCGTTCAATCAATTTTCGCGCACCAATGAGCCGGCTTCTGTGGAAGTGCCGGTGCGTTCACTGAATGTAAGCGAAAGCGATACGGCCAAAGCTTTTCAAGCGCTTGTGGAATTTTCGCTGGATGCGCAGGTGATTATTTTGTGCTCCACCGATGGCGATTTGTTGCGCACCAAGGAATTGGTGCAGCGTCACGCGCCCCACGCGGGTGTGGACGTGGTTCGTCAACATATGCACCGTGGATTTCGTTGGGAGCGCGAAGGGCAGAAGTCGCTCATGTTTATTCCTGAGCATGAATTGCTTGGTCGATTTGGCGTGCGTCGTCGCGGTGGCTCCGCCGCGGCCACGGCGGCGGGTCCGCGCGCGCGCGACGCTTTTTTGCATTTTGAGAAAGGCGATTATGTCACGCACCGCGATCACGGAGTGGCTCAATATGTGGGGTTGGTCACGCGCGCGTCGCTTGATCGAAGTGGTGGTCCCACTGAGCGCGCGAGTGACAGCGGCGAGCGCGCCAACTCGTTGCTGCAAAATGCGGCGCATCCAGAAATGGAATATCTCACGCTGCAATTTGAAGGCGGCACAAAATTGCATGTGCCGGCGTTACGCGTGGACTTGGTGCAGAAATATGTTGGAGCCGGCGCGTCCAAGCCGGCGCTGAGCCAAGTGGGTGGAAAGCGCTGGAAAGCGCAGAAAGAACGCGTTTCGGAGGCGGTGCGCGATTTAGCCAGCGAAATGTTGCGCGTGCAAGCGGTGCGCGCGGCCACGCACGGAGTTGCGTTTCCTGTCGACACCGCGTGGCAACATGAATTTGAGAGCGCCTTCCCGTGGCAGGAGACCGCCGATCAAATCACGGCCATCGCGGCCACCAAGCGCGACATGGAAACCTCCAAGCCAATGGATCGACTGATCTGCGGCGATGTTGGATTTGGAAAAACGGAGGTCGCCATTCGCGCCGCATTCAAGTGCGTGGAGTCGGGGCGGCAAGTTGCGGTGTTGGTTCCCACAACATTGTTGGCCGAGCAACATGAGCGCACATTCCGCGATCGCTTTCGCGCGTATCCATTTCGCATAGAAAGTTTAAGCCGTTTCAAAAGCGACGCGCAGCAGAAAATAATCCTGCAGGATCTGCAAGCGGGGCGCATTGACCTGGTCATTGGCACGCATCGATTGTTGTCCAAGGACATTCAATTTTCAAATCTTGGATTGGTGGTGGTGGATGAGGAGCAACGCTTTGGCGTGGAGCACAAGCAGCGCTTGCTTTCATTTCGCGCCACGGCCGACGTGCTCACGCTGAGCGCCACGCCCATTCCGCGCACCTTGCACATGTCGCTGTTGGGTCTGCGCGACATCTCCAGTTTGACCACGCCGCCCGCGGATCGGCGCGCCATTGTCACTGAAGTTCTGACCATGTCCTCCAAGCGTTTGCAGCAGGCCATTCAGCGTGAATTGGCGCGCGAAGGGCAGATTTATTACGTGCACAATCGCATTCACGGCCTTGACCGCGCCGCCGAGCGCATCAAGGCGCTTGTGCCAGAGGCGCGCGTGGAAATTGGCCACGGTCAAATGCCCGCGGAACAACTTGAGCACGTCATGATGCGTTTCATGCGTCATGAATGCGATGTGTTGGTGAGCACGTCGATCATTGAAAGTGGAATTGACAATCCGCGCGCCAACACCATGTTCATTGACCTGGCGGATTTGCATGGCTTGTCGGACTTGCATCAATTGCGCGGGCGCGTGGGTCGCTCCAATCACCGCGCGTATTGCTATTTGTTTTTGCCCGAGGGTCGTCCGTTGACCGACGACGCGCGCCGGCGTTTGCGCGCCATAGAGGACTACAGCATGTTGGGCGCCGGCTTCCGCATTGCCATGCGTGATTTGGAAATTCGCGGCGCCGGAAATTTGCTGGGCGCGCAGCAAAGCGGACACATTGCGGCGGTGGGGTATGAAATGTATTGCCAACTATTGGAGGACGCTGTCGATGGCTTGACCGCGCGCAAGAAAATTCGCTCCGCCGACAATGTGCTTGACATTGGTTTGGCCGGCGCCATTCCCCGCGGCTTTATTGCCAGCGAGCGGCGAAGGCTTGAGGCGTATCGGCGGCTGTCCAGCGCCGACACGATTGACGTGGTGCTGCAGGCCACGCGCGATATTGAAAACGCATATGGAAAACTACCGGCCACCATGCAAATGCTTGTGGATTTAGCGCAATTGCGCGTGTTGTTGGCGGCCACCGGAGCGCGCTCTTTAGTGCGCCGAGACTTGGATTATATTTTCCACACCGCGCAACCCGTTCTACTTCAACGCGCCTTCACCAAAGCGCAGGTCACCGTGCGCGTGGTTGGAAAGGCGGACTCCGCGGGGTTGATCGATGTCTATGTGAGACCGGGTCAGTCTTTAAGCGACCCAAATCGCATGATGAAACTGCTGATCACGCAATTGCAAAAGATGCTGTTGCTTGTCAATGGCTCCGCCGCGTGATGTCTTTAGAAATCAACTTCGTTCGACGAAGTGAATTTGCAAATAGCGCGCGACATAATCCAGAATACTTGATGCCTCTGGAATTTCTGGATTAGCCGTCAAGCCCATTGGTTCAAAGCGCATGCCGCGGAATCGATCCACCGCATCGTGCGTGCTCAGGCCATGTTGCAGCGCCAAACTAAACGCGCGGCAGAAACCTTGAATGAGTCCAGAAAGCGTGGAGCCTTCCTTGCTCATCTTGATAAAAATTTCACCAGGGCGGCCGTCGTGAAAGAGGCCGATGGTCAGGTAGCCCTCATGTCCTGCAATGCAGAATTTGTGGGTTTGACTTTGACGGGTTTCAGGCAGAATTTCGCGGCGGGATGATAGAAGCGTCATAGATTGATCCTCGACGGAAATATCCATCGGTTCAATCACCTCTTCAACTAAACTTTCTGCGTTGTTCATTTTGATTCAAGTCCACGGCGGAAAGATTTCAGCGTAACTGCGCCACGGCGTTGGCGCGACCCAATTGCGCAAGCAGTCTTTGATAATTTTAAAATTTGAAAGTTCCGACAACGTTTTACGGGCGTGGGTTGACCACCAACATGGCATGGGTTGACCACCAACATGGCGTGGGCAATGGGTGCCAATGGAAATCAAGATGCGCCTGTTCCAGGCACATTGCTGCACGGTTGAGCCGCGAATGATCTGTACATGTTGCGGGCTGACCGACAAGGAAAA
>CAIWNO010000183.1 GCA_903914045.1 uncultured bacterium
TGCAGTAAGCGTGTTGTCCAAGATTGTTGCGCGCATGCACTTCACGGTGGCTAGCGGCTCATGCGACGGAAGCGGAACTGATATTCAGTTCTTCCCCGACGGCACCTTGCCAACTGAGTTCACCGATGGCGTGGGCGGCAAAATGATTCCTGCGCTTGTTGCGTCAAGTGGTTTTAAAGTTGACGATGGTGCACCAGTGCTGAGCAATGTGCCTGCGAACGTTACGGTTCAAGCGGAAGCTGGCATGGGCAGCTTTGCCACTGTCGCGTTGACGCCACCAACCGCAACGGATGCGTGCGCGCCTGGCCTGATAGCAAGTTCTTCTCGCAGTGACGGCGCGTCTTTAAGCGCGGCGTTCCCTGTTGGAACAACAACTGTGACTTGGTCAGCGACTGATCCATGTGCCAATACAACCACCGCCACAACTCGCGTGACAGTGAACAACTCCAACACCGCTACGTTCGCGGTGTCCTACACCAACAGCGCTAGTTACGCGGCAAGTAGCGCGCGCACTCTCACGCTGAACATTCACGGCGCCAATGGTTACACGCTCAAGGCGTCGCAACCTGTGACGCTGGTGCGTGGCGCTGCAACCATCTCGCTCACTGATCTCGCGATCGACAACTACGACTGCGTTGCCATTGAAGAGAAGGGTCGCTCGCTTCGACGCGTTGCCACAGTGATTGACGGTGGCTTGGTCTGGAGTTCAACGGCCACACTTGTCGCTGGTGATTTAATCAACGACGAAGTCATTGACGTTCTCGACTGGGGCGCCTACATCGTGGGCAATCCAAACGCGGACTTGGATGGCAACGGCGCGATCAACGCAACGGATGGCAACTTCATCATTGCCAACTTTGGACAGAAGGGCGAAACCGGTTGCGGCACTTCGTTCACAAGTCCGCCAGAGCCGATCAGCGCGATCTCTGTGGCTGAACTTGTTGATCGCGGCCTGACGGATTTAATCGGCGCCGACTTGAACAACGACGGTTGGCTTGACATGGAAGATGTTCGCTTGGCCAGCAACGGTGGCCGTATGAACAAGGATGGCTGGTGGGATGTTGCGGTGACCCGCAATGCTGAGTGAGTGATTGAAATGCAGCGAAATGAAATTCACAAAATAATGTCTTTGAATATGCAGCGGTGTTCATCAAGTTTGTAGATTCACTTTCGAATCTTCTTTATTTTCCAAAGCCCGTTACGGGCTGAAAGGTTTTGAGTCATGAGTAAACAAAAGAGTTGTAGTCGAATCGTTCTTATTTCATCCGTGGGGTTCTTGTCCAGTGTTGCGTTTGCCGGAGCAGGCCCCGCGGGTGCTGGAAAAGTGACTGCCTCCACGACCAAATCCACCAACGGAAATAAACTTAGTGAAATTGTGCGCCAAACAGAAGAGAAAACTGTGCGCATGGGTTCCTACAACGTCAGCGATATGGACCGCAACGGAACCATTGACAGCGCCGATCTTGGACTTGTTTTGTTGAAGCTCAATGGCGGCACCACCGACGAGCAAACGGGCGGCAATGACGATGCGAATGCGGTTGCCTCTGTTTCTGGTGTTCAAGGCTTGTTTGCAAAGAATTACATTGTCACAGAAGGCGGCGTTGACTACTCAGTCATGGACGTGTACTTGAAATTTAATTCATCCGCTGGCACTGGTTCCAACGGCGAACGTGTGGTGAACTTCTTTGGTCAAGCCACTACGGAAAATGCTACTTTTGGCGTGACCAAAATTTCCAAATATGAAAATAGTGCTGCAATTGCATTCCAACACAGCAACACAAGTTGGCTGCCAGCGGCTGGCGCTTCTGGTGGAACAGGCAACAACACATGGGATTCATTCTTAACGGTTGGCGCGCGTGAGCAAGGCGCGGGCAACACGGGCAGTGTTACCCCAGACGTGTACTTCATGAATCCAAATTCAAATGTGGGCGTTATCACCGGTGGCAGCAGCGCGACTGGCTTTGTTGGCGCAGGCGTGTATCAAGCTGCTCCAACAGATCCTGGCTTTCAAACCAACGCCAGCGCATATGCCGACAA
>CAIWNO010000184.1 GCA_903914045.1 uncultured bacterium
ATTGATTTGGACCAACTCGTTCATGTCTGAAAGAGTAGCGAACTAGGCGCGCTGCTTCCAAACAGCAGCAACTCGATCAACACTTTCTGCGCCACCAACACCAGAATGACTTGCAGAAAGAGCTGACGAGCGGTGTGTGTGTTGAGAAAGTGGATCAAGTTGTTGCAATAAACACTTGGTTGTGAAAAGCGCCAGTGGGCCCTTGGCCAACAAAATCTTTGTGAGATTGGAAGTTTCTAGAGCGAGTGCGCTTGTATGGTTATGCGCAGACACTTGATGGGTCGGGTTTTCGCACGCCAACGATGCGGTGGTCAAGTGCGATGCGAAACCCAATTCAAAAGCGCGCGTGCCATTTATAATTTGGCCACCCAACAACATCTCGCGCGCCGCGCCCAAGCCCATGCGCGAAGAAAGTGTTGGGCCACTAATGGCTGGTGATAAACCAATGGCGTGAGTTGGATATCCAAACTTGGCGTCGGGCGTTGCGATGACAAAATCACAGGCCGAAACAAGCGCGCAGCCGCCGGCGAGCGCGGCACCCGAAACCGCGGCGATGGTGATGGCCGGCAGTTGTGAAATCATTTCCACGCAGCGATGAAGTCGATGTAAATAGTTGGAGAGCACGGGTTGCGAAACACTTGCGTCGTTGGCAACGGCGCGCAGATCAAATCCGGCGCAGAACGAAGGACCATTGGCGCAAAGAACAACTACGCGCGTTGCGGAATTATTGAACGAATTGGTTGTGGCGCCAAACTGATTTGTGTTTTGTGTGGCGCAGTGTTTTTGAATATCAGTCAAGGCGTTTTCAAGCGAGGTGAACATGTCGTCACCAAGCGCGTTG
This sequence comes from uncultured bacterium, assembly GCA_903914045.1. Taxonomy (GTDB): domain Bacteria; phylum Planctomycetota; class Phycisphaerae; order Phycisphaerales; family SM1A02; genus SYAC01. Next base: position 842 of record CAIWNO010000184.1, read on the forward strand.
CGACGATCGGGATCATTCAAGGTGATTGTTGCGACCGCTCGCGAATGAATGTTGTCGACACAACCGCTTGAATATTGCAGAAGAAGCGGATCACGCGCTTGTAATGTCAACGACCAACTCCCGGTCCAGACGGAACGGCGCCCATGCTCCAAATAACTTTGTTGATGTGCTCCCAACCAAGCACGTTCACGCTGCCAGCGCGAATGGCAAAACTTCTGCCGCGCGTCACGGGCAACTCAAGCCATGTGGCAATCAGCACGCGCGAAAAATGTCCATGCGTGAACATGGCGATATTTCCAGAGAGTGATTTACAGTGATCAAGCAATTGCACGGCGCGTTTATGAACATCCGAAAGATGCTCGCCACCAGGACAGCCGTGATGCCACAAATCCCAACCAGGATTTTTTGTCGCGATCTCAAGCGATGTCCATCCTTCATAATCGCCGTAATCCCACTCCGCTAGAAGCGGCTCAACCCGAACTTGATTTTCAAGACCACAAAGTTGCGCTGTATGAATTGCGCGAGTGCGCGGGCTTGAAAGAACGGTTCCAAACTGCATGGCGCTGACCCAGGGTTTCAATTCAACGGCCGCCTCGTTTCCGCGCGCGGTCAACGGAATATCTGTTCGACCCGTGTGTCGACCATTTAAACTCCACTCGGTTTCAGCGTGGCGAATGACCCAAATTTGTGGACGGGAATCTTTATTCATAAGCATGTTTATTATTTTTTGACTGGCGGCGCCGCATCATTTGAATTTTGAGTTTCAGGCACCACGGGGCTTGTGTTTGGAAGCGCGATAAACGTGTCGCGCTGGTACACCAACACAACGCCATCCGTACCCGTAAGCGTGAGGCGATCCAATTCAACAAGGGGAACAAACGACAACTCGCGCCGCTCTGGTGGCGGATCAATAATCAGTTTCAGAGAACCCATTGAAATTTTCCAGGTTCCACGTCGCACAAAATCCGCGGCGCGTGCAGTCATGATTCCACCCTCACCCAAAGAAAGAGTGGATCCGATTGGACTTTCAATG
>CAIWNO010000185.1 GCA_903914045.1 uncultured bacterium
CTTGATGATCCAGAACTTGAGCGCGACCTTGAGCAAATCGACGAGTTCAACACCTTCTACAAGAAGAAGGGCGGAACACCTGTTCATATCGAGGCCATTGAAACAAAAGCAACCGATAGCGAAATGATTTCCGAGTTGATTGAATTAATCCCCGACGAATACGAAGCGTGGGTGGAAATTCCTTGGGACAAAGATCCGCGCGGCATGATCGCGGCGCTTGGCGGTTATGACGTTGGCGCCAAAATTCGCACGGGTGGAATGACGGCAAATGCGCATCCAACTGCGGAAGCGCTGGCTGTTTTCATTGAAGCCGCCGCAGCGACAAAGGCGCTCTTCAAAGCGACGGCGGGCTTACATCATCCGGCGCGCAACATGTCCACAACCTTGGGCTGCGAGCAATTTGGTTTCTTCAACGTTTTCGTTGGCGCGTGTTTGGCGTTTCATGATTTGGCCAAGGGCGAGAAGTTGGTCAAGGTTCTGTGCGAGAGCGATGAAAAACAATTTGTCTTCACCGCTGAAGGTTTGAAGTACAAGGACTATCGCTTGACGCTGAAACAAATCATGGAGGCGCGTAAGAAATTCATCCGCTCGTTTGGAAGTTGCTCTTTCGACGAGCCAGTCGCTGATCTGAATCGACTTGGTTTAATTCGTCTTGGGGAGACGGCTTCATGAAATCCAGTTGGGTTGCGTCGGCGCAAGCGCCAGAGTGCGACTTTCCTTTGGCGAATTTGCCATGGGGTTGCTTCACGCGCGCGGACCGCGCTGGCGGCGCTCGCATTGGTGTTGCTATTGGCGATCATGTTCTTGATGTGCATGAGGCACTTGGTCATGGATTTCTTTCAACTCTTGCCCCAAGTGTTCAAGCTGCGCTGCGTTGCGATTCGCTGAACGAATTCATGAACTTGGGCAACGCCGCATGGAAAGCGGCGCGCGCGGAAATGACAAAACTTTTATCCAGCGAAGAACGCGCCTTGCAGGATCACAACAAGGTCGCCGACATTGTTGTGCCCGCCAAGAACGTGGCCATGATGTTGCCTGCAAAAATTGGCGATTACACAGACTTTTACGCCAGTATTCACCACGCCACCAATGTTGGAAAAATGTTCCGTCCCGACAATCCGCTGCTTCCAAATTGGCGCCACTTGCCCGTTGGCTATCACGGCCGCGGCAGTTCTATTGTTGTGAGTGGCGTGGATGTTCGCCGACCCATGGGTCAAACTTCCGCTACCGACGATGGTCCGTCAACATTTGGCGCCGTTCGTCTTCTAGATTATGAACTTGAAGTCGGCGTGTACGTGGGCAAGGGCAACGCCATGGGCGAGCGCATTGACATTGCACATTCGCGCGCGCATTTGTTCGGCGTGTGCTTGCTCAATGATTGGAGCGCGCGCGATGTGCAGAAGTGGGAGTACCAACCGCTTGGTCCATTTAACGCCAAGAATTTTGCCAGCACAGTTTCCCCGTGGATTGTCACGCTTGACGCTATTGAGCCATGGTTTGAACGCGGGCCTGTTCGTGAGGCCGATGCGCCCGCGAACTTGCCGTACTTGGTGTGGAAGGACGACTTCACATTTGATTTGCAATTGTCGGTGTCTATTGTGAGCGCGTCCATGCGCGAGAAAAATATCGCGCCGTTTGAAATCAGCCGCGGTTCCTACCGCGACATGTACTGGACGCTTTCGCAAATGTTGGCGCACCACACTTCCACGGGTTGCCCCATGACCGCGGGTGATCTCATGGGTAGCGGCACGGTCAGCGGCACAACGCCAGAGAGTCGCGGCAGCATGCTGGAGCGCACATGGCGCGGAACGGAACCACTGCAATTACCCGATGGAAGTAGCCGAAAATTCATTGACGACGGCGATGAAATTATTCTTCGCGGTTGGCTGCCCGCCAAAGCAAATCTGCCGCGCATTGGCTTGGGTGACTGTCGCGGCCGCATTCTTGCGGCGAAATAAATACGCGCTTCAAATCACTCAGCGCAAATAGCTTTTCAACTTGGCGTGGTCCAGCGTAATCATGTCGCCAGCCTTCACACCCAACTTGGTGAAATCGCCAGGCGGCAACTCAATGGCGTACAAACCTTCGGCCGCGGCTGGATAGTGTTTCAAGCGCGCGCGGTAGGCTTCCTCAGTTTCGCCCGCCGCTTTCAGTGGCTCCGCTTTCATAGTGTCAATAGAAATAACTTTGCCTGCGCGATCGACATAGGCAATATCCATGTCAGTCAAGCAGTCGTACATCCAAAAACTCAGCATGTCGGAGACTTTGAACACAAAGATCATTCCGGTTCCGGCGGGCA